>JACQQS010000026.1 GCA_016206925.1 Candidatus Omnitrophota bacterium | reverse complement strand
CCGCCACATTTTAATCCGCGCTAAAAAATCGGACGATGCAGCTTACCGCGCTGGAGCGAAAAAGAAACCAAAGGAAAGAGCCTTCTCGATCTTCTCGTTTACCGTTCGCGTTTAATCGGTCGGGAAACAAAACTCTGTGTCTGGGGCGGCGGAAATACGTCTTCCAAAATCGTTGAGGAAGATCTTCTCGGAAAACTTACGACTGTCCTCCGCGTAAAGGGAAGCGGATCCGATCTGAAAAGCTGCAATCCCAAGGATTTTTCACCCCTCTGCATGGACGATGTCCTGCCTGCTCTTCAAAGAAAAACGATGAGCGACGAGGAGATGGTCGATTATCTCCAGCGCTGCTTAATGGATTCCAAAGCGCCGCGCCCCTCCATTGAAGCGCTCTTGCATGCCTTCGTTACATACCAGGCCATTGATCACACACATGCCGACGCCATTCTATCGCTTACCAACACGTCCAAACCGCAGAGTGTCTGCAAAAAAGTGTTCGGAGACGATCTCATATTTATTCCCTATGTGAAACCGGGCTTTGATCTGGCCAAGAAAATGGCATTCGAGGTAAAACGGCATCCCAAAGCCAAGGGCGCGGTGCTTGAAAAGCATGGACTGATCGCGTGGGGAAATGACTCCAAAACAAGTTACCTCCGCACCATCCAAATGGTCACGCGAGCGGAAAAATTTATCAATAAATGCGCGGGCAGGCGGAAAGCTTTCGGCGGCCCGCGCACCAAACCGCTTCCGCCGCGGGAGCGCCGCGAATTTATTAACCGGTTCATACCGGAAATTCGAAAAACCGTTTCTGCCGGAAAACGTGCGATTCTGCATTTTACCGATTCACCCGCGGTGCTTGAATTCGTCTGCTCAAAACTCGGACCGGCTGTCTCTCAACAGGGCCCCGCAACACCCGACCATATGCTTCGAACCAAGCGCATTCCCTGCTTTTTAAGGCTCCCTCCGAATCCGCTCGGCGCCGCGGCGGAGGAAATCCAGAGGCAAATTCAGGCTTATGCCAATATGCACAAACGGTATTACGATCACTACAAAAAACCCGGCATGTTTATGCTGGATCCCTACCCCGCCGTCATTTTAATTCCAGGCGTCGGCATGATCACGAGCGGAAAAGATCTGGCTTCTGCACTGATCGTAGCCGAAATTTACGAACATTCTATTTCCGTCATGCGGGCGGCAACATACGTCGACCGGTATGTCTCGCTGCCGCCTGAAAAGGCATTTGAAATTGAATATTGGCCGCTTGAACTTTACAAACTTTCCCTTGCGCCTGCAGAGAAGGAATATTCCCGCAGAATCGCGCTCGTAACCGGCGCCTGCGGCGGCATTGGCCAAGCCATTGTTGAAAATCTTGCGGCGGCCGGCGCGCAAGTCATGGCAACCGATTTGGATCTCGAAAAGGCGGAGGCCCTTGCCCAAAGGGTGAATCAAAAGTGCAGATCAAATCGCGTCTTCGGATTCCGGCTGGATGTGGTGAATGAATCCTCCATCAGGAAAACTTTTGAAAATATGCTTTTGCAGTTCGGCGGGATTGATTTGGTCGTTTCCAATGCCGGTGTAGCGACCGTCGCGAGCATCGATCGATTGGCGCGGGCGGAATGGGAAAGAAACCTCGCCGTAAATGCCACCGGGCACTTCCTTGTGTCACAAGAAGCATTAAAAATCATGAAGCGCCAGGGCCTCGGCGGGGAATTCGTTTTTATTGTGACAAAGAACGTTCTTGCGCCCGGCGCGGAATTTGGCGCTTACAGCGCCTCAAAAGCCGCATGCGCCCAGCTTGCCCGCATCATTGCCATTGAAAGCGCCCCGTTCGGTATCCGCGCAAACATGGTTAACCCCGACGGTGTTTTTGAAGGTTCGGGGCTTTGGGAACAAATCAAAGAAAAGCGCGCGCGGACGTATGGTGTGAACGGCAAGCAACTTGAGGAATATTACCGGAAGAGAAACTTGCTGCAAAAGCGCGTTGATCCGAAAGATGTTGCGGAAGCCGTATTATTTCTTGGCTCCGAACGTTCCGCAAAAACCACCGGCGCCATCCTGCCCGTCGACGGCGGCCTCCGCGAAGCCTTCCCCCGCTAAGCGGTTAAACGCTTTACAAAGAGATCCCGGACAAAAAATGCCGAGATCAATCCGAAACCGAGCGCCAGCACGGTATCCGAGGGCCAATGCTTATTCTCATTCACGCGCGAAAGCGCCGTCGCCAGCGGAAGCAAAAGTAAAATCAATTTCAAGAACTTGTTTTTCACCCGCAGAAACAGGTAATACGCGGCGCCGGCCACAACCACCACATCCCCGGAGGGAAAACTATGATACGTTCCGCCATCGTTTGAAAGCGACTCAAAATTGAAGAAGGAAAACGGGCCCTCATTGGCGTTAGGCCGCGCGCGCAAGAATAACATTTTGGAAAAATAACAAAGCACGCCGGCGGCGGAGCTTGAAATCATCATCCCGAAAGAAACGGTGAACCAGGAACATTTCGTAAGCGCCAAACCCAAAAAGTACAGGCCGATCATGAAAACCCATAAATTAACGCGCCTGCCCAGCTGCCCTCCCCACCCGGATACGAAATCCAGAACGGGCTTATCCATGCCGTGGACAAAACCGAGCAGATAAGAGTCCGCAAAAAATAGGACTGCCGACACCAAAAAAAACACGAGAAACAGACGGAAGTAGAAGCCGGTAGAAATTTCACGAAGCCTTTTTCCTGTCCCCCGGAACGTGCCGCGGCGGAACTCGAGGAAATAGACGAGGAAGACGAGAAGAGAAACAAAAACTTTTGATTTGAAAAAATCCACGAGGCAGCTTTCGGAAATTTATTTCGAAAGGACCGTCACCTTTTTCATGACCACGGGCTGAAGGGGTTTGTCGCGCGGATCGCGCTGGACACGGGCAATTTTCTTCACAATATCCATGCCTTCGGTAACTTCCCCAAATACGGAATGCCGGTTATCGAGCCACGGCGTCGGTGCTTCCGTAATGAAAAACTGACTGCCGTTCGTGTTGGGCCCGGAATTGGCCATCGAAAGTATTCCGGGCTTACTGTGACGAAGCTTCGGCGAAAATTCATCGGCAAACTTGTAACCGGGGCCGCCGGCACCCGTTCCCGTCGGATCGCCCGTCTGGATCATGAAATCGGGAATCACGCGATGGAAAACGATGCCGTCGTAAAAACCCTTTTCTGTAAGCGTCACAAAATTCTGAACGGTCTTTGGCACCTCAGCCGCAAACAAATCGGCGAAGATATCACCCATGCTGGTTTCAATTTTAACTTTCACGATTCCCTCTTTCGTTTTTGGCGCTGCTTTTTCAACGGGCGGCTGAACGGTCTGTTTGGTTGTTCCGCACCCCGCCAAGATCAAACAAAGCAAGAAAATTCCGGTCTGTCTCATGGCTTGCCCTCTTTTCGAAAATTGATTATCGAAATTTTGAATTAAGAGTTTACAGATGATCAATTTAGAGATCAACATTTATTAATGACAATTTTTTCTCCCGCGGAAGCGATTTGATGGCGCACTCGCGGACAAGCGCCTGCGTACGGCTCCGGCAGTGCTCTTGATAAAGAAGCGTGACCGGCCTGCGCGTTCGCGTGTAGGACGCGCCCTTGCCGTCGTTATGCATTTTAAGGCGCCGCTCCAGGTCTTTGGTTATGCCGGTGTAAAGTGTTCCATCGCTACAACGGAGAATGTAGAGAAACCAAGACTCTTCTTTCCCTCGTCTCTTTTTCTTTCTGTGGCGAAGAATTTTTTCTTCTTTTCGAACCAGTACACGCAGCATATTCTTGTAACGATCGCTCATAATCTGACAGCTCTTTCCTGAAAGTAATTAAACCACGAGGACACTGCCAATGCTAGTAGTAACAGTGACATCACCAAGATTATCAACCATAGTAAATTTCTTACTTTGGTACGAGAAGGCGAGTCAGCAACAATAGGCCGGACGAAATTACTACGTGTACTTATTATTAAAAGGGGAAATACGGGGAACAAGAATGCCTTCCCAGACCGAAAAAAAATAGGCAGAAATAATTAAAATAATAGTTACAGCTAAAAACCATTGCCATGGATCTGATATGTATGATTGTTTGCAACTTGAACATTGTTTTGCTACATACCAACTCCGATGTTCCTTCCACACAGGAATTGTGGGACTTCCGCAATGCGGGCACTTGTACATGGCTACGCCTTCTTTATGAAGTTACCTTTCCAAAGCCTTTCCAGAAAAGTTTTCCACGGGAGAACTTCGATTCCATCGACATGGCGGGTTTCTTCTTCAAAGCAAATTAAGAGATATTTCTGAAAACTTTTTTCCTCCTTGAGGGCTTTAAGCCCTTTTAGATCATCTTTCCCAACAGTTTTGCTTGCCTTTACCTCGATGGCGATTTTTCTATCGAGAACGAAGTCTACCTCGTATCCGGAAATGGAGCGCCAGAAGCATATCTCATCCAGCCCGTGATAGTCGGCATACGTCTTTAACTCGTGGAATACGTATGTTTCAAACATCTCTCCGAATTCCGGAGATCCTTTTCTGACCTGCCCCCTATTTTGAAGGGACCGGGCAACGCCGACATCGAAAAGATAAAACTTAGACGTGCCGATGGCCTTGCGCTTCTTTGACTTCCGCCAAGCCGGAACTTCATAGGCGATCAGCGTGTCCTTCAAGATTTGGAAATACTCATGCACCGTTGTGCGCGCAACCTGCGCATCGTTTGAAATTTTTGTGAAATTAATCAGTTGGCCGTTACAAAGCGCCGCGATCTCAAGAAATCGGCTGAAAGCCGGCACGTTTCGGGTCAGCCCTTCAGCCGCAATTTCTTCTTTGAGATAAGTTCCGACATAAGCTTTGAGATCTTCATCGGCCTCCTCTGAAAAATAAATAGCTGGAAGAAGCCCCCGATTTAACGCGTATTCCAGATCAAATTGCTCTTTAAGTTCCTGGATACTAAACGGATGAAGATATTTAACGCGCGCCCTCCCGCCGAGAAGATTAGTGCCGCCTCGGCGCAGTTTCCTCGCGCTAGACCCTGTTAAAAGAAAATGAATTCCACGCTCTTCGATGAGAAGATGTATTTCATCAAGCAGTGCAGGAAGTTTCTGTATTTCGTCTATGATAACAAACCGGTCAGCGCTGCCGCATTCTTCACGCAAATGGCTCAGCGAACGGCTTAACGTTAGATAGGTTTCATTATTAAGCAGGTTGTAGAGCCGGTAATCCGCAAGGGTTTCGCGAATGAGCCAGGACTTTCCCGTCTGCCTCGGGCCAAACAGGAAAAATGACTTTTGCCGAAGCATCTTCTTAAGATCGATAAGGCGCGCTATATGGGGGACGGTTTCCATTTGACGCATAATCCGTCAATAATCATAATATATGACGGATCATGCGTCAAATATAATTATTCACCTAAATACGCTTCCTTGATTTGGGGATTGGAGAGAAGATCGCGCCCGGGCCCTTCGAGTTGAATGCGGCCGCTCTCGATGACATAGCCGTAATCGGCCAATTCCAAAGCTTTCCAGGCATTCTGCTCCACAAGCAAAATGGCAATGCCGCGCTCGTTGATCCGCTTGATCAGCGCGAAAACGAGCTCCACCAGTTTCGGCGCCAAACCCAGGCTCGGTTCATCCAGAAGCAAAAGCCGCGGGCGTGCCATAAGCGCCCGGCCCATCGCGAGCATTTGCTGTTCTCCCCCGCTCAAATTTCCGGCAAGGTTTGTCAGGCGGTTTTTGAGCGCCGGGAAAAGATCGAGCAGTTCCTCCTTATCTTTTTTCAGGTCCTTGCTCAAAGAGCGTGTGTACGCACCCAAATCCAGATTCTCATCAACGGTTAAATGCGGAAATATGCGCCGGCCTTCGGGCACCTGTGTAATTCCCAGTTTCACGATGCCGTCGGGGGGAAGCTTTTCCATGGCTTTTCCCTCAAAGAGAATATTTCCCTTGCGCACGCGCACGATGCCCGAAAGCGTCATGAGAAATGTGGATTTCCCCGCGCCATTCGAGCCGATCAGGGTAGCTATGGAGCCTGCCGGCACTTTTAAAGTGACGCCTTTCAAAATCTCAATTTTCCCGTAACCGGAATGGAGATCGGTGACTTCAAGCATGAGGGCGGTCCGTTCCTTTGCCCAGATATGCCTCGATCACGCGGGGATCGTGCTGGATTTCCGCCGGAGGCCCTTCAGCAATTTTTTTCCCGTAATCCAGGACAACCACATAATCCGAAATGGGCATCACGACTTTCATATCATGTTCGATCAAGAGAATGGTTACACCATGCGCACGGATAGCGCGAATCAGACCGAGCAATTCCTCTTTTTCTTTGGGATTCATCCCCGCCGCTGGCTCATCAAGCAGGAGCAATTTGGGCTCAAGCGCAAGCGCCCGGGCAATTTCGAGCTTTCGCTGATGGCCGTAAGAAAGATTCTGCGCGGTCTCACCGGCCTTATGCGCCAGCCCGAAAAAGGAAAGCCAGCGAAGCGCACGGCTCTTTAATTTTTTCTCTTCCAGCCGGACCCAGCGTGGTTTCATAAGTGATCCTAAGATGCCGGCCCGCGCGCGCGAATGAGCGCCGGCCATCACGTTCTCCAACACAGACATATGGCGGAACAGACGGATGGTTTGGAATGTACGCCCGATGCCGTTTAAGGCAATTTCGTGCGGCTGGAGACGATTTAAAAGCGTCTCCGTGTCACCAAAATAAATGGAGCCTTCATCTGGTGACGCGAGTCCGGTAATGCAGTTAAAAAGCGATGTCTTGCCAGCGCCGTTTGGGCCGATCAGGCTGACAATTCTGCGATGACCCACGGCAAAACTAACGCCCCCGATGGCCGTCAGGCCGCCGAAACGTTTGGTCACATTTTCAACGCGAAGCACCGGCGGCCGGAGAGGTTTCGAACTCTGAGCCGCCACGTCAGCGCTCCTCCCTTTCCGCAAGCTCCCCTTTGTGTCGGATCTCGCCGAGAAGTCCCTGCGGGCGGAAAAGCATGATGAGAATCATCGCAACGCCAAATATGAGCATGCGGTAGATTTCAAAACCGCGCAAAAGCTCGGGTAGTAAACTCAGGATGAATGCGCCCAGTATAACGCCACCGATATTTCCCATACCACCGAGCACGACCATCGATGCAATCATTACGGAAACGATAAAATCAAAGCTGTCCGGAGAAATGGTGCCCTGCTTGCCAGCAAATACGCATCCTGCAATGCCCGCAACAAATCCGCCGATGCCAAATGCGGACAGCTTGGCCCACACCGGATTGATCCCCATGCAGGAAGCGGCCAGTTCGTCTTCCCTGAGCGCGTTCCATGCCCGGCCCAGCCTGGACAACTCCAGGCGCCTCAATCCGGCCACCGCCAGCACGATTAGGATTAAATTCAAATAATAATACGGCTCTGAGCGCACCCCGAAATCAAAACGCGGAACCCAAAATGACGGGTGATCAATTCCGAGAAGGCCATTCGGACCTCCGGTAACCCGGTCCGCATTGTTTAAAATGATTCGTACAATTTCCCCTGCTCCAAGCGTCACAATCGCGATGTAATCACCCGTCAGTCTTAGCGCGGGAAATGCGAGGATCATTCCGAAAACGGCGGCGGAAACTGCGCTCAAAGGCAAGCCTATCCAGAAAGGAACGCGCCCATGAATATTGAGCAAGGCGTAGGTATAAGCGCCGACGGCAAAAAGCGCCGCGTAACCCAGATTGAGGATGCCCGCGGAACCGACGATTACATTCAGCCCCAGCGCAAGCATAATAAAAATTCCGGCCGTCACCAGAACGTCAATGTGATACGGATTGCGGTCCAAGATGGGAAAAAGCAAAGCGGCAACTAAGACAAGAGCAACTCTCCAGCGTGTCTTTGCGAGCCCCGCAAAGCGGGGGCCCAGTTTTTGGATTCCCGCTTGCGCGGGAATGACATCCTTGTCAGATTGCTTCGTCCGGTCTTTTTGCCGTCCTCGCAATGATGTCTTGTTAGTCGATGGTTTTTTCTCCATATCAGACCTTTTTAACCACGCGGGAACCAAATAGCCCTGACGGGCGAAAAAGCAAAACCAGGATCAAAATAAAGAACGCGAATACATTTTTCCATTCCGAAGCCAAGTATCCGGCGCCAAGCCCTTCCAAAACGCCGAGCAAAACACCGCCAAACATGGCCCCCGGAATATTGCCGATTCCTCCGAAGACGGCAGCCGTAAACGCCTTGAGACCGGCCATGTACCCATCATGAAAATTGATGGTGTTGTAATACATACCGAACATGACCCCGCCCGCACCGGCCAGCGCGGAGCCTATTACAAACGCTTTGGAAATAACGGTGTTGGCATTGATGCCCACGAGACTGGCCGCTTCGCGGTCATCCGCAAGGGCCCGCATCGCTTTTCCCGTACGCGTGTTTTTTATGAATAGGTGTAGTCCTGCCATCAGCATGACGGAAACCAGCGTGATCAGAATCTGCAAATTGGTTACGGTCACCATTCCAAACGAATATTTTGTGACGGGGACCAGTGAAGGGCAGCTTTTGTCGGATGGGCCGGCAATGATCATTACGGCATTTTGAAGAACAAATGACACGCCGATGGCGGTAAGAAGCGGAGCGAGACGGGGGGCATGGCGAAGCGGGCGATAGGCAAAGCGCTCGATGAAAAATCCGAGAATGGCGGTGCCGAGCATCGCGAAGAGTATTACAAACACAACCAGAAGCAGAGGCCCGCCGACGCCAAGCGCGAGACCTTGAAAGAATGCGTAGGCGAGAAGACTCAGGTAAGCGCCCACCATGAAAACTTCGCCGTGGGCAAAATTGATGAGCTGAACAATGCCGTAGACGATCGTGTAACCGAGCGCGATTAAGGCGTAGATCATTCCGATCGTGAGCCCATTCGCCACCTGCTGGAAAAAAACTTCAGTCGCGCTCATTTCGATTTGTCAGCTCTTCATTTCCTTTCACAGGATAACGTCAAGATCGATGAGGCCTACGCAATCGATTTTTTCATCAAGTGCGTACTTCACATTTCCAGGATAAATTACCCACAGATGTTCGAGAGCAAGATCTCGCTTGGCGATTTTCATCGATTTCGTCAATGTGGGCGCATCGCTAAATTTAAATTCAAAACCCCAACGCTTACCGCCCCGCAAAACAAGAAGATCGAGTTCAGCTCCAGCATGAGTAGCCCAAAAATAGCAGTCCCGCTCATTAACTCGGCTTAAGACCTGTTCTAACGCAAATCCTTCCCACGAGGTGCCTAGTTTAGGATGAGACTGAAGATCCTTTCGGTCTGAAATACGAAGAAGTGAATGCAGGAGCCCAGAATCCCGGATATAAATCTTGGGAGATTTAACAAGCCGCTTTCCGATATTTTGATACCACGGAGCCAGTTGCCTTATTACAAACGTGCCCGTGAGAATATCTAGATATTGTCTAACGGTAGTGTGCGCAACACCCAGCGAGCCGCCAATCTCAGAACCGTTCCAAATCCTGCCATGGTAATGCGCCACCATCGTCCAAAAGCGCCTGAGCGTTAATGGGGAAATGCGAATACCGAGTTGCGGAATATCCCTTTCCAAAAAAGTGCGTATAAAATCCTCACGCCAGCCTTGGCTATCTTTAGCACTTTGCGCCAAGAAAGATTTAGGAAAACCTCCACGCAACCATAGCTTATCCGTCATTTTCTGATCAATTTCACTCAATACAAAACCGCCCATTTCAACGAAGCCGATTCGGCCGGCCAAGGATTCCGAAGAACGGCGGATCAAGTCAAAGGAAGCGCTTCCTAAAATTAAAAATCGGGCAGATAGAGGTCGCCGATCTGCCAAAACGCGGAGTATCTTAAAAAGTTCCGGCATCCTCTGGATTTCATCAATTACAACGATACCTCGAAGACCAGAAAGATTCTGCATAGGATTTTCGAGACGAGCAACGGTTAGCAGATCTTCGAGATCGAAATAAGCGCTTTTTCGTCTTTTGCAGAAAAAATGTGCGAGGGTCGTTTTTCCACACTGCCGCGGCCCCAAAAGCGCCGTAACAGGATTACGGCGAACGCTGTCTTCCAAACGTTTGATCAAATTCGGCCGATTGAGCATACATTCATTCCTTGAAAATTGAGTTACTCGCTTTCGATTTTCAAGGTATCTTATTTAGCCCTAAACAGGATGTCAAGAGCTTTAGCTTAAACTTCAGACTCATCAATAAATAGGTCTCTTCCATGCATTGCGTACAGGACTATCTTCGCAGTTTTGGAGTAGTTTCCTCATTTAAAAAAGTATGAAAGAAACCTTCAAAAACTTTTGGCCGGGAGCTTGTTTTTTTGGCCATGTGGTAGCATTCATCTTACAAGCAAAAAGAGCAAGAAGCGGCGTTAGGCAAGCTGAGCTTACAAAGGACCAAACCTTCGAGAGCTCAGTTCTTTTTCATCTTGCGAATTGCGAATTCAGAAATTTAAGAAGCTTTGACAACGCAACACTCCGCTCAAAACATAGAATAGGAGGATAAATCTAATGAAAAAGTTTTATGTTCCATTTTATTTTTGATGGCAACAATGCTTTATTTTGGAATAAGTAATGCGGCTGCGCAACAAGGAGAAGATACGTTCGCTACGTTTAAAGGTTGTGTTTATAATCAAAGGACGGGAAAACCTATTCCAGGAGCATGGGTATTTGTCCAAGCGCTAGATTCGCCAATAAGAGCCGGTCAAGCAGCGGGTGCCGACGGCTGCATTCAGGGAATAGGAATCAACACAAGGTTAATTAAGGGTGATTACATCGAAGCGCTTTTTGAAGATCATGGACGAACATATCGACAACAGTATCAAATACCCAATGGTTTAATTGAGCAAGAATACTCGTACGATTTCTTTTTAGATGTTCTTCATCGGAGGTTGGCAAAAACCAGTACCGTTACGCAAATTCGGCATACCCGATAAGCGCGGCAGGGTACCCCTTCCAAATGTACGGGCTTTGAATCACTCCACCCGCCGAACCCTGTGCTTTTGGAGGGGTACCTTTGCGATTTGCCATTTGCCATTTGCCAAATTACAGGAAGAAACGCGAGGCAGAAATTCTGTAATCGTTAGATCGTCCAACCCAAGCTATGCCGTCTTCCAAGACCACTTGAACAATCGGAATGTTGTCGAACAAACGAGCATGTTCATAGTGGTGGAAAGCAATGGATTGATCCCTTAACTTTGCCTCAAGAAGAATCCAGGGGTTTTTATCGCACAAGATCAAGAAATCCGTTTCCCGTCCATCCCGATGGCGAATATAACGCAATTCATAATTTCCAAAACCGGCATCAGTCCATAAGTGAACCCAGGTATTTAGTTCGCAAGCGGCATAATTTTCAAAACGCTTTGCTTCATCTTCAACTTGCGTCCAATCAAAAAGGTAAGTTTTTGCGGCCTTCTGAATACTACGGCCGACCCTTTTTGAATAAGGAAGCACATTAAAAGTTACATAAGTCAGCCGCAAACCGCGGATATAATTTCGTACCGCTGTGTAACTGTCTTCCAAGATACCACAGAGTGAATTAACCGATAGCGGACTGCCTACTCGCTCGGCGAGCAGATCCAACAATTGGGCTATGTGCTCAAGTTTTTCGATTCTGGTCAAATCTCTCAGATCTCCTTTTACCAAGCGATCGATAAAATCCATGCGCCATTTGCGGTGAAAATCTTCCGAATTCTTCAAAAAGGGCTCTGGGAACCCGCTCATAGCCAAAAGCCGGGATAACTCACGCTGCCGGAAGCTCTCGTGCGAAAATCTCTCTTTTAAAAACTTAACCGCTTTTCCCTGTGGTTTCAGAAGGCACGGCTTTCCCTTGGTGCTGATTTCGTGCAAAGAAAGCGGAAAAAGGTGAAAGACAAAATACCTTCCCGCCAGGCTATCGCCCGACCTTCGCAAAAGATCGAGCCGCGCACTGCCCGTGACCATCAGTCTTATTCTGGGTTCGTGGGAATCAAAAATATTCTTTAGCACATTTTTCCAGGATGGGTACTTATGGATTTCATCGAAGGTAATCCAGGGAGACGAACCACCTATATTGAAATGGGCGAGGTCTTTGGTGAGAAATTCGGAGTCTTTCTGGTAACGCAAGCGTAAACTACGCAAGTCCCAGTCGTAATAAAGTTTTGAAAATCCAGAGCTGGAGAGAATAGACTTTGCAAGCGTGGTTTTGCCGCACTGCCGCGGTCCGACGATAAACCGCATTTGCCGGCCCCACAAAGTATTCGTGACAACTTCTGAAAGCATCCGCTGAAGCATGTGACATTTTTATCTGAATAGATAAAAAAAGCAATACAAATTTTACTAAGCAGATAAATTTGTCAATGGATGGCGCTGATGCAGGACGAGCAAGCGCTGAACCGACCGCCCCACAGGGGCTGCACGATGCAGCCGCGATAGGCAGCACCCATGGGTGCCGTTCGACACCGCCGGACCAAGCGGCCAACCGCTGCTCGAACAAGCGGCGCCCAACCGGCGCTTGACCGATCGGCAGCTGGCGGCTGGCCCGGGCATCCTCTGCTGTGAAACCTCTGTAGTTGCAGGTTAATTCTCCTCTTTAAAAAAGGAAAAAGTAAAGTACAGAAAATTTTTTCCGGGAAGTTTTTTTTTGGCCATGTGGTAGCCTTTCGTTACAAACAAAAAGCCCGGTTCTTTTTTACCTAGTGAATTCAGAAATTTAAAAAGCTTTGACAATAAACGCTCTGTTCAAATAAAAAATGAAAAGGAGAACACAAAAATGTTTAACAAAATTCTCGTCTCTACCTTCTTAGTCACTTTCTTAACTTCCACGGCCAGTGCTGCACTGAAACCGGCTGATTGCTGGCGTTCCTACGAGTCTTGCAAAGAGAGAAGCAGCGTATTCTTAGGTCTCGCTGGTGGCCTCTGTGAAAAACTTTACGCACATTGCATCGATGGCCTCGTAAAGTAGTTCACAAATAACTTTGCCCTTCCACGCACCCGCCAACAAGATGGCAGGGTTGTCATACTGTTTGCAGAAAAGGGGAACCCGCTCGAATGTGCAAATATATCATGAAAAGATGTATTTGCACATTTTCGTTATCTGTTCGATCTATCCCTTTTTGGAAAATTTCGGACCTTTTTACACAAGAATGAGATACGAGTGAGATACCTGTTCCAATTGAGTGACTTTTAAGTCGCCCCGCCCATCGAATCATGTGCTTTTGGAAAGGTTACCTACGTCTACCGGTTTGGTCAGGAATCTCTCTTCTTGAGAAGTGAAAGAATATTTTCTTTGGTGAGGATGTCAAGATCCTTCGGGTTTTCGAGGAAATTACCGACGTCTTGCCTGACTCTACTCCAATTCGCCTTCTGAATCACTTCGTAAAGAGGCTGCCGCCAGTTTTCCTTGGTTGGCATAGTCCCTTTCCAACCAGTCTGTTTAAGAGCGTTCCTGAGTAAAAGGACATTCGGCTCCAGATTCCCCCATTTGGAAAGGTACCAGCCAACATCAAAAAAATCCCGTCCTTTTGTATATTTCCTGGTAAGCAGTGCATGAAGCTTGCCGGCAAAAAGAGACGCTGTGTCGTAGGAAAGAAAAGAAATGAGAAAATACCGGTTCACAACCTGCGTCCTCAGAACAGCGCCTTTAGGCGGATTTACATCTATTTCGATCTTAACCGAAAACTTTTGGTCGCGATGCGAAGAAAGGCCTGCCTCAAAAAGCAAGCTTTCAAACCTGACGAACGCAGAATTAACCGTTTTTTCCTTCTCGGCTGTGACCGAGACTTGATAACCCGCGGCGCTTAGTTCACTGTTAATTTTTTTCAGTAATTGGGAAAAAGCAATATGCTGCTCCCCCTCCAGAGAGAAATCCAAATCTTCCGAGAAGCGCGGCGCGCTGTGCAGAAACCTCAAAGCTGTTCCGCCGATAAATGCGGTCGTACGAAAAAAACCAGCGTCATGCATAATTCGAAGAACGTAGGCCTGGAGATATTCTCTCATCAGGTTGAGTTTTTCGTTGTGACTTTTCTTTTCACGGATAAGCTCTAGCACAAAGTCTTTCATGATTTGCTCCGGCGTTTTCTGTGCTCGATAAACGATCCCAGGAGTTTTGCCGCCTTTTCAATCCTTTGTTTTCGGAAGCGCTTGGCATATTCGTAAAACTGCTTTAAGGTAATAGCTTCAAGATTTTGCAGACGTAATTCTTTCAGATAAGCCTCGGAGAGCTCGGGCCTCCTGAAGTAAATAAAGTCAAGCAGAGCCTTTTCGGGGGATGCCATAAATCCGGTTTGACGATCCAAGGTTACGGCGCGATAACCCCAGAAAAGCGGAATTTGAATGTGACGGTAGTCGAAATGGCCGGCCGCCGTGTCAAAACGTGCCGGCCGTTTTGTTGTGACCGAAGTGTAGATGCTTACCCCCTCCGGAATCAGGCCGTAATATTCCAAAGCTTTTTCGAGGCTGATATACGAAGGTTTCGTTAGCACAGAAGCCAGATAGAGTCCTTGAGGCTCTGTCTTTCGATACGGCGCGGCAAACAAGTACATTCCCCGCCTGAGCTGTACCAACTTTCCTGTCGCAGTCCAGCGTGTGATCTGCACCTTCAGGGATGCCTGCTCTGAAGTGCGAAGACCAGCGAACAGAATTTCTGTATCGATAACAGAAAGATGCCCTACGCGGTTCATGAGCGAATTAAAGTTCATATCAATAAGTTAACATATTCGATAACTTAATACAATATTTTTAAAAATCTCCGGAGAGGCGTTATTCCGCGGGGCCGATGTAGATGAGTTGGCCGGCTTCCACTTTGAAGACACCGATGAATTGATTTTTGTTGTCGCCCTTTTCATCGAAGACCACTTCACCAGTTACACCCTGGAAACTCGGGATTTCACGAACAGCTTTCAGAACGGCAGCGCGGTCCTTTTCCCCGGCCTTTTGAAGCGCAGTAATAATAATATTGGCGGCATCGTAGCCATAAGCCGACCACTGGCCAAGTTCGCCGTACCGAGCTTCGTAATCTTCAATGAACTTGGCAGCCGACGGAACTTTTTTCATATCGCCGCCGACCATGGTTGCAAAGGTTCCCTCGGCAATTTCAGGGGAAGCTAGTTGAATGAAAACAGGCGTTGCCAATCCATCGCCGCCCATGAACTTCGCGCTGACATCCAGCGCGCGCATTTGTCTCAAAATTAAAGCGCCTTCGGGATAAATTCCGCCGAAATAAATAAGCTCCGGCAGCAGCGGTTTGATCTTGGTAATCAAAGGTGTGAAATCCTTGTCGCCCTGCGTAATGCCCTCGTGTCCCAGCAATACCAGCCCCAGATTTCGCGCCTCCTTTTCAAACTCATCCGCAAGCCCCTTGCCATAAGTGGTCTTGTCGTCGATGACAAACACGCTTTTCACGCCAAGGTTTTTCGCGGCAAACGCAGCGCCTTTCGGCCCTTGAACATCGTCCGTGGCGGAAACGCGGAAAAAAGTTTCGAAACCTTGTTTGGAAATCTCGGGATTCGTAGAAGCGGCGGTAATTTGCACCATTCCGGCTTCATGGTAAATCGCGGAGGCCGGTTTTGTGCAGCTTGAATTGAAATGTCCCACAACGGCAACTACGTCGCGGTCCGACACAAATTTCTTGGCCACGTTCACAGCCTGAGCCGGATTATGCTGATCATCCTGTGCCACTAATTCCAGCCGGTGCCCTCTAATTCCGGACCCCTTCTCATTGGCCTGTTGAACTGCCAACTCCACGCCATTGCAATTGTCGACGCCAAGCTGTGCCTGGTCACCCGTAAGGGGTGCCGCACAGCCGATTTTGATGACCGGGGCACCGGCCTGTTGCGGCCCGCAGCCGGAAATGAGAAAGGAAAAAATGATGCAGACTAGAAAATTAACCACGGGGCATGAGCGGAATTTGAAGATAAATAAGAGCGAGTGCAAGAACAATCGTAATCGTTGAAACAACGAAGCCCGGCTTAAGCCAGGTCATGAAACTGATATTCTGTTTATATTCCCGCTCAAGCAAGCCCATAGCAACGATATTGGCCGTGCTTCCGATGACGGTGAGGTTTCCGTAAAGCGTTCCGCCAAAAAGCATGCCCCACCAGAAAGGATAAATGAATATCCCTGACTTCCCTATATCGGAGAGGATGGGGATAAAAGTTGCCACCGCAAGCACGTTATCCATGAATCCCGTAAGCAGACTGATGGCTGCTGTAAAGGTCACAAGCAGGAACGTCGGATCGCCCTGCGCAACAGAGATCATCCCGTGAGCAATGCGGTCCGTCACACCGACGTACTTCAATGTCCCGACCGAGGCAAACAAGGCCATAAAAAACGTAAGCGTCCACCAATCGACGCGCTTCATGAAAAATTCGCGCGCATTTTGCGCTTCAAGCAAGATGGCAACCGCGCCGGCGGCGAGCGCCGTACCGAGAAGCATGGTATTTTTATCAAGTCCTAGCCAATGTTCAATCGAGTGGTGCATAACCAGAGATACGATGGTGCCGAGAAATAGAGCCCAGCAAATGGCGATGTCGCTCTTTTTGAAATGGACGTGGACAATTTCCTTCTGTTCGCTCCGTTCCTTTTCCATGTGGACAGAAAGAAGATGTATATCCTTTTTGAAAAGTAAAAAACAGAGAGGAATCATGACCACCAATGATGCCACGGAAATCGGCGTGGCCCATCTCAAAAAATCAGCGAAACTAAGCTGCCCCCTCAATGCGATCATGACGCCGATGGGATTTCCAACCGCTGTTGCGCTGGATCCTATATTTGTGGCGAAAACGATCATCAAAAGAAATGGCACCGGATTCGCTTTGTAACGCTTCGTCAAATGAAATGTAGTCGACATCATGAATAATATGGAAGTGACTTCGTCGACCAAAGCGGCGGAAACACACGAAAAAACCATGAGCGTGCCGATCAAAAGATGCGCATGATGCCCCACCCGGTCCACCACCTTGGCGATCAGATACTCAAAGAAATTTTTCTCTTCCAAATGCCCGATCACACACATCATGCCCACGAGGAAAAGAATGATGTCGAGTCCGGCATGTTCGATGACGTGAGGAACATCCAGCAATTTGGAAGCCAGGAGAATGGCAATACCGGCAAAAGCAAACGTAACGCGGAACGGCCAGTAGAAAAGTGTTCCGCAGATAATGATCAGAAAAACAGCGGTGGATATGACCTGCTGTTGAGAAAAGTTGATAGCATTCAGACCGAGAACCGCTCCGGCAATGATGGCGGCGAAAATAAGCGGCGTTCTGAGCTTTTGCATCGCGGAATTTTTACTTAACCTACCCAGTCTGTCAACAGATTTCTACGCTTTTCTAAACTTGGAAGGCCTCAGACGAAAAGCTACATTGACCATACGTTTCTTTTTCTGCTCTTCATAATAGCTGCGATCGAATCCGCAGCGAAGGTAAAAATCGACAAACTTCTGATATCCTTCCATGGAAAGTGGTTCGGGTTCCAACATAGGAATCTCAAAGTTGGGGAGATTAAGTTTTTTCATTGCTTACCCTTCGCTATGCTTTCCGCAAGTTTTTCGTACAGATCCTTCGTTCCGTACGATAGACAAAGGTCTTTGAATTCTTCTAAGCGCACATCCAGACGGTTAGCTTGGATAAGGTGAATAACGTCCATGAAATCCGGATGCTCAATACGTTTCGGATTGTTTTTCATCGCATGCAACTTTAAGGCGATGAGGTGATTAAGCGACGGCACAATAACTTTATCACCACCAATCTCCGCTTGGATCCCATCGTTTATAACACCAGTAAGTGTTTCCTTGTCGACAAAAACAAGATCGACTAACAAACCAAAATCATTCGACTTTAAACGCGCAAACATACTCTGAACAAGCGCTTCTTTAAAACCAAACGTCTGTAGTAAGGAAAAAGCTTTTGGATAGTCCTGCTTATCAATAAGGAAATCGATATCCGTCGTAACCCTTGTTACTTTGTAATAATTCACGGCAAAACCACCAATGAGCACAAAAGGAATGCCGGCTTTGCCGAATTCCTGTGCCACCAAACTAAGGGCGTTTCCATATTTCACGGTATTCCGCCTATCGGCTCCAACCATTCCCTCGCCCACTCACCTTCGGTGGGTACCCGAGCTCGGTCATGGCCGTATTGTAGTGAGGTCAAAGTGGAAAATCAATGTGCGGTTTGAACTACCGAAATTTCGAAATCTTATCAACGTCATCCCCGCGGAAGCGGGGATCTACAAATAAAACCAAGATGCTTAGATAGCCCTTGATTCCCGCTTTCGCGGGAATGACGACATTTGAATGTTTCGCTTAAAACTCCGCATACTTATTGCCGAAAATCAGTGCAGGGATTTCCTATGCCGACACACGCATTTCTTCCCGATTTTTTGCTCGTGCTGATCATGGCAACGGGTGTCGCGTTTGCTTTCGAAAGGATGCGTTTGCCGGCCACGCTCGGTTACTTGCTGGCAGGCATGATTATCGGGCCGCATGGATTCGGCTGGCTCTCTCACCTGCAAAGTATAAGACAGATGGCCGAAGTTGGGGTCATTTTCCTGATGTTGACCATCGGCTTGGAGTTTTCGTTTGACCGCTTAAAAGGTATGCGGAAAGTGGCCATGATCGGCGGCTCCTTGCAAATATTGATCTCCATCAGCATCGGAATT
This sequence comes from Candidatus Omnitrophota bacterium, assembly GCA_016206925.1. Lineage (GTDB taxonomy): Bacteria > Omnitrophota > Omnitrophia > Omnitrophales > JACQQS01 > JACQQS01. The sequence goes on along the minus strand of JACQQS010000026.1, from coordinate 4,015 downwards.
CTTTTTGCCCGGTGGCAGGGCTGGTCAAATTACCTAGGATTCTTCATCGGCTCAACGGCAGCCATGAGTTCGTCGGCACTGGTCCTCAAACACCTCATCGACCGCGGGGAAATTGACACACAGCACGGGCGTATTGCCGTTTCCATCCTGATTTTCCAGGATCTGACTGTCGCGCCGCTCATGATCTTCGCAAAGAGCCTCGGACAGCCGGCTGATCTCTTGATGTCGACTCTCGGAACTGCGTTGATAAACGCTACGGTGCTGATCGCCGTCGTCGGCATATTCGCGCGCTTCGTTCTCCCGTTCTCGCTTCATCGGATTGCCGTCTCACGCAGCCGGGAGATCTTTTTTTTATCGGTGGCGGCTATTTCTTCGGCCACAATCTGGTTTTCAAATGCACTCGGACTTTCGCCAGCCATCGGCGCATTCCTGGCCGGTTTCATGTTTGCCAATACGGATTTTAGAAACCAGTTGGTCGGCGAAATTGTGCCGTTCCGGCATCTTTTCGTAAGCATATTTTTTGTTTCACTCGGCCTTCTGTTTGATTTTAGTTTTGTAAGTGCTCACGCCGGATCGGTTGCGGCATTTGTAGGTTTGATACTATTCCTTAATTTCGTGTTGATGTCCGTCACTATTCTCCTATTCCGTTTCACGCTCCGCATCGCCCTGGCCACCGGTCTCATACTTTCGCAAATCGGGGAATTTTCCTTCCTGCTCTTTGAATCTGCCCGCGAGGTTCGGGCTATCGATGATTTCCTGTATCAACTTCTGCTCTCGGTAGCATTTATCACCATGATTGCAACGCCTTTTCTATTTATGCTTTTGCCGCTCGTGCTCGGGGTCGCGGAACGCGTGCCCTTATTCGGCACACCTCCCACGCATTGGAGAAAAACGGTACGAAGTGCGGGCCGGCAAAAAAACCATATCATTCTCTGCGGCTTCGGGCCAACGGGACGTGACCTGGCCTTTTCACTCAAACGCGAAAACCTGCCTTTTCTCATTATCGAAATGAACCCTTCGTATATTAATGAGGCGCGAAAACACGGCATAGAGGCGCTCTACGGCGACGCGGCAAATCAAGAGGTCATGCTGCGGGCGGGAATAGCCGAAGCGCGCGCCGCGGTCATTACGTTCGGAGATTCGGTGGGCATGGAACAAATTGTCCGAGTGGTCGGACGATTAAACTCACAAGCAATGCTTATCGCCCGCACCCGGTTTGAAGCAGACGTAGCACGGCTTTATGAACTTGGCGCTGACGTTGTCGTTACCGAAGAACTTGAAGCCAGCATAGAACTCACCAGATTGGCGCTTGCGCAGCTGAAGATTCCGGAAGAGAATATACGCGTTCATCTCGAACGCATTCGAGGGAGAAAAGAGCTGGCCATAGAAGAAGCAATTCTGCACAAAAACGCCCGTGGGAAAACGTAGAGAACGGTTCTGAGATCATGCCGGAATCAAAGAAAATCCTAGTCGTCGACAACGAGGAAAGCTTCGTGAGGCTTGTAAAAATAAACCTCGAGAGCACCGGCCATTACATGGTTCGCACGCAAATCAAAGGCCGCGAGGCTTTGGCGGCATGCCGGGAATTTAAGCCCCACCTGGTTCTTCTTGATTTAAACATGCCGGATCTGGATGGCGCTAAAGTAGCTCACCAGATTAAAGAAGATCCTCTCGTGAAAAATACGCCGATCGTTTTTGTAACCGCACTGATTCAGCGAAAGGAAGCAAGTTCAGAAGGCGAGGCCTTTATCGGCGGACATCCCTTCCTATCCAAGCCGGTCCGTCTTCAGGAGTTGGTCGAAGCCATCAAGAAATATGCCCGCTAATTCTCCGGCCCCTTATGTTTCGGGAAAATGACGGAAGCCAAAATACTTCCTGTGATAACGGTTGCAATAAGCGCCAAAGTAAATGCGATCGGCACTTCTATAAAATGATGCGCCGCCATCTTGATCCCGATAAAGACCAGGATCCCTCCCAAACCGTAATGCATTAGGTAGAAGCGGTCCATCATGCCGGCTAGAGCAAAATAAAGTGCGCGGAGTCCCAAAATAGCAAAAACGTTTGACGTAAAAACGATAAAAGGATCGCGCGTGATCGCCAGTACGGCGGGGATGGAATCCACCGCGAAAATGACGTCTGTCGACTCGACCACCAACAGCACGACAAAAAGCGGAGTGGCCATCCATTTTCCGCCGTGGCGAATGAAAAATTTTTCCTCCTCAAACCCATGCGTCACCGGCATAAACTTCTTAAATACGCGGAGGATAATATTTTTCAGGCCGCACTTCTTTTTCCTTTTCGGTGACTAATTTAAATCCAGAATACACAAGAATCGCTCCAAAAACATACATGATCCACTCGAACCGGTTCAGCAAAGCTACTCCGCAAAGAATAAAAATCGCGCGCATGATAAGCGCGCCCACAATTCCCCAAAAGAGCGTTTTATGCTGATACTTCGCCGGAACCTTGAAGTAGGAAAATATCAGGAGGAATACAAAAAGATTATCGACGCTGAGAGACTTTTCGATCAGATAGCCGGTCAGAAACTCAAGAGCAACTTGATGACCACGGAATAGGTAAACGCCCGCATTAAACATGAACGCAAGGGCGATCCAGAATGCGCTCCACCAAAGCGCTTCGCGAACCCGGATCTCGTGCGATTCGCGGTGAAACACCTTTAAATCTAAAATAAGCATCGCCAGGACAAAGATGATGAAAATTACCCACCCCAAAATTTGATCTACCATGATCTGTTCCCTTGCATGTCATTCCCGCGCAAGCGGGAATCTGTTATATGAATCCCCGCTTTCGCGGGGATGACAAAAACTTATTGTTTGAGAATCCAGACGGCTTTGCCTTCTTTCATTTCGTATTTCCACTTCCAAACGAAATATATCACCGGATAGACCAATAGCTCAAGAATGAAAGACGTAAATAGTCCGCCCACCATGGGCGCTGAAATGCGCTTCATTAAATCAGAGCCGAGACCGGCAGCCCACATTACCGGCAAAAGCCCCATAAAGTCGGCCATCACCGTCATCATTTTAGGGCGCACGCGCTTGACCGCGCCGTGAATAATGGCTTCTTCGAGATCTTCTTTGGTGCGCATCTTTCCTTTCCGAACCGCATCATCGTACGCCAAATCAAGAAAAAGGAGCATGAACACACCCGTTTCCGCATCAAGCCCCATAAGCGCAATCATACCCACCCAAACGGCGATGGACATGTGGTAACCCAAAATCCAGAGAAGCCACACCGCGCCGATCAGCGAAAAAGGAACGGCCAGAAGCACAATCCCTGTTTTTGTAAACGAACCGGTATTCAGATAAAGGAGAACGCAAATGAGAAGAAGCGTCACGGGAACGACAATTTTCAAACGCTCACGTATGCGGAGCATATTTTCAAACTGGCCGCTCCAGGAAAGCGCGTAACCGGTCGGAAGCTTAAGCTCCTTCGCTACGACTTTCTTGGCATCGTTCACGTAACCCCCGATATCCCGGCCGGTCATATCTACATAAACATAACCAGCAAGAAGACCGTTTTCGTTACGAATCATGGCCGGCCCGGAAACAAGCTGGATGTCCGCTAGCTGCGTTAAAGGAATCTGCTGACCCAAAGCTGTTGGAACAAGTACTCTCTTCAATTTTTCGATATCATCGCGAAGCTCGCGGGAATAGCGCACGTTGACCGAATAACGTTCGCGGCCTTCAACGGTAGTGGTGATATTTTCGCCGCCGATCGCCGACATGATGATCATCTGAACATCTTCCACCGTAAGTCCGTATCGAGCAAGCTCCTCGCGCTTGATATCAAAATCAACGAAATAACCGCCGGCCGCGCGCTCGGCATAAACGCTCCGTGTGCCCGAAACCTGCCTGAGGATAGATTCAAGATGGGTACCGATTTGTTCGATTTGTTTCAAATCCGCGCCAAAGATTTTGATTCCGATCGGTGTGCGCACACCGGTTGAAAGCATATCGATTCGGTTTTTGATGGGCATAGTCCAGGCATTGGT
>JACQQS010000025.1 GCA_016206925.1 Candidatus Omnitrophota bacterium | reverse complement strand
GTGAAAGAACGGGCGGCCAAATACCGAAGGTCGGTAATGAGCCTGAGGCGTTAAGAACCTCGATCGGCAGAGGAAAAGGTGAGGTCAAGAAAGATTGTTGAGACTGTCGTGTCTGACCCCGGAATCCCTTAGGCATGCCTGACACTGAAACCTACTATAGTCCACAGCACGAATCTGTTATATAATATGGATCTACTTACGCTGTAAGTACAAAATCACGGGAGGAACGAATCATGGCTGATGGAATCAAAAACGTATTTATTAGTCACATCCATGAAGATGATGATGGTCTTCCAAAGTTGAAGGATCTGGTTGCGAAGCAAGGTTTAGCGGTACGTGATTCATCCATTACTTCGGAGAAGCCTAACGAGGCGAAGGACCCTGAATATATTAAGCACCAGATTTTAGCACCTCAGATTGAGTGGGCTAGTACGCTGGTTGTCTATATATCGCCGGACACGAAAGACAGCGAATACGTCACCTGGGAGATTGAATACGCCCAGAAACTGGATAAACGGATTGTAGGTGTTTGGGCTCGTGGTGAAAAGGAATGCGAAATTCCCGCCGCACTGGACCAGTATCGTAATGCGCTCGTTGGCTGGAATGGCGAAAGTATTGTTGACGCTATAACGGGGAAATCGGACGCGTCGTATAAATGTACTGGGGAACCTTATGAGTATCGACCCATAAACCGCTTTAAGTGTTAGCAGTACGCGCCAAATGAAACTGCATTCGTATGTCGTAGCAAGGGATTATGGCTTTGCTCCAAACCCATTTTGTTCGTTTTGTACGTTAGCAACTTGTAAACCACGTATTCGGAAAACCGCCGGACTGGGCGACTGGATCGTTGGTATAGGATCGAAGACTCGCGGCCGCGGAGATCATATTGTCTACGCGATGCGGGTGACGGAGATTTTAACCTTCGATCAATATTGGAACGATCCGCGCTTCAAGGAGAAGAAACCAAACCTGAGAGGGAGTAAGAAGCAAGCATTTGGTGATAATATTTACCACCGAGATTCAGCACGCCGGTGGTGCCAAGTGGATTCCCATCACAGTCATCCTGATGGAAGCCCCAATCCTCGTAACATCGCTAACGACACTAAGACTACTGACAGAGTGCTCATTAGTGATGACTTTATCTACTGGGGAGGGCGCGGGCCGCGAATACCCAAAAGCTTTAGGTCTCAAGTCTGCATAGGAATTGGCCACAAGAATAAGTTTCCGGAAACGTTCGTGCGAGAATTCGTAAAGTGGTTACGATCACTAGGAGACAAAGGGTATTGCGGTGCGCCGCTAGATTGGAAAAGAAGCCCATGATTGACGAAACGAAGACCTCTGGGTAATAGGAACTTCATGCTTTTAACCGATTATATGCGACAGGTTGAGCTCACAGATAAACTGTCGAAAGAACAGATCCTTCCTGTTTTGTTGGGTCTGTTTGGCGAAGTCGGTAGCATAATGGCAACAGCCAAAAAATTACATCGTGAGAAAGAAGCATACGCCGGCTATCAACATGCGGTCGTAGAAGAACTTGGCGATGCACTCTGGTATTTTACAGCCCTGTGTCGCCGATTTAATTTAAACGTGGAAACCATCTTTTCAGAAGCTACAGGTGGTGGCGGGTACATATCAAAGGCTCCTGGGTTTTCAACAGCGCCAGAACTTGATCCGATACTTCTGAAACTAGGCGACGCTACGGCTGCATGTCTTTCACTCAATCTCACAAGTGATCCGAGAGATACTCTCCGGTCGTTTGTTGCCTGTTATCTCAAAGCCGTTCAAGCGACAAGCATACCCTTTGATCAAATAGTCAATTATAACATCGCCAAAACCTGCGGGCGCTTCCTTGACCCTGAGCCAGCAGCTTTACCGACATTTGATGATAGTTTCGAGCAAGAAGAGCAAATTCCCTCTCATTTTGAAATTGATATCGTGCAGCGTAGAAGTGGCAGAAGTTATTTGCGTTGGAACGGTGTCTTCCTTGGCGATCCCCTCACGGACAACATGCGTGATGAAGATGGATACCGCTTCCATGACGTCTTCCATTTTGCACATGCTTCGGTTTTGCATTGGTCACCCGTCTTTCGGGCCTTAATAAAACAAAAACGTAAGAGCAATGAGAAGATTGATGAAGCGCAAGACGGTGGCCGAGCCATAGTCGTAGAAGAAGGCCTAACTGCTTGGATATTTTCCAGAGCAAAAGACCTCGGCTTTTTCAATGGACAGAAAACCGTGTCCTTCGACATGTTGAAGACGGTCCAACAATTTGTCACCGGATACGAAGTGGATGCATGTCCGTTAAAATTATGGGAGGACGCAATCCTACAGGGTTATGTCGTTTTCAGGCAGGTGCTTGCTCAAAGAGGCGGGACAGTCATAGGTGACCGCAAAGATCGTAAAATTAGCTACAGACCACTCTAAGGGGAGTCGCACATGACGCCTAAGGAGTTTGTAAAAGCTCTTTCCTCAGTGGAATTCGATGATGTCTTCAACCCGTACTCGAATCAATGCCCGATTCATGATCTTCCCGATGCTCCAAAACTTCGGAGAAAGGCATTATTGGCACTCCTACATGCAGCGGTCCAAACAGAGATAGACTCGCTTTGGATCGGTCGTGATCTGGGTTACCGTGGCGGCCGGAGAACTGGACTCGCTTTGACGGACGAGATGCACATGCATTCCCACGCCGTTCGGTGGCATATAGTTGTCAAGCGTGTAACCAACGGTACGCCAGTCGCAGAACGTACAGCGGCTGTCATTTGGAGCGTTTTAGCGCTTATCAAAACACCCATCTTTCTTTGGAATGTTTTTCCTCTACATCCACATGAGCCGGGCGATCCATTCAGCAACAGGTCACATAATTCGCGCGAACGCGAGGCGGGAGAGAGCCTGCTTGCGGATTTAATTCTGATGATTCAACCGCGTAGGCTCATAGCTATCGGTAATGAAGCAATGCGCGCAGCCCAGCATGTTGCAAATTCTCACGAGATAATCCAGGTTCGGCATCCTAGCTATGGAGGACAGACTGTTTTCTTAAAGCAAGTCAAATCATTGTATGATTTGTAAAGGACCCGCTGCTTAAAACGAGGATTGTAGAGCAGGCAACGTTAAGCATAAAAAAGCCCGATTCTTGCTGCTCCGGGTTTTCTAATTTAAATCCGGTGGCTACCTTCATGATTTTATTCTAACCCGTGCCTCTTCTTTTAATCATTCACTCCAGCGATGATAGCTAAAGCTTTAGCGTACTTTGCCAGCTCCTTTCTGATCCGTTCCAGCTCCTTGCGTAGATCCCCTTGCTCCGGCCACTTTAATTCATGCTCCTGTGGGCTAATTTTAGGATCGCGCTGAGTTTCCCACGCCTGTAATTTCGGGTGCCATTTGGCAAGAAAGGGGCGCAAGCCACGATTTAACACTTCGATGGCGATGCCTCCCACTGATTCACGTGACGCGCCTACGTCGGGGCCTGCCTCTCGCAGGATTTCCCGCGTCGTTGCAAATAGGGTGTACAGTGAGGAGAGTGCCTCGCGGACGAGTCCCTCGTCAGATGCCAGCGGCTGGACCGCAATTCGCGTTACAAGCTCGACGTACAGCGACCATGCTGCCCTCCTTTCAGTAGGGTCGGATTGCCACTCAGCCGAGCCAAGGCCAAAGGGTAAACTAACAGACACTTTCTTTAATTTCGCTGGGTCTTTCTTTGGCATGATCTCAGAACCCTTCCTTTGTCACTGGGCATAATCATGGCCCATTTGTTTTTTGCAAGAGTCTACTGTTACGATTAAATGTTTCGCCCTAGCGATAGCCTCCTCAATGTACAATTTTAGACCGCTTACCGTGCGATTACCAGTCGAAGAGGCTTAAGTGAGAGGGTTCAGGGTCAAGCATGACTATTGACTTATTGGCGTAGATACGGTGTCAGACTTGCCTAAGCCGCGGTGTGCATCTTGGGTCGGGTGTGGAGCGAGAGTTTGTCGCTGGACAGAACCTTATGGACCGACCCGTCATTGGGAGGGCTATGTTATCCGGCGACTTCATCGATCTCACCGAATTGCCAGTCGCTACGAAAAGGAGACATCCGTAATTTATTTTCTTAGCCGATCAACTATGCTAAATTCCTGCCCGTGCCATGGATGGGGCGGCTTCGGTTGGCGGTTCGTTCTTTGGGTCGTCAAAAGCAAGTCGGGTCGCCATCCGCGCGGGTAAGATCGAGAGTTTTCAATGGCTGAACCTCAAAAGCCAATTCAACACTTGCGTTACATGCGCTTCGACCCGGTCTGCAAACTCAAGGGTTTAGCAGAGCGGCTGCCAGAGTTCCTTGCGCTCGTTGGCGAGGAGCCCTGGAGGAAGCGGAGCGACCACTTGGCGGCTGAGGCTCAGCGCTCGCCGTACCGAGCAAAGATTGTGTCTGACTATCACTGGCTCGAGATGGAGCTCGGCGCTCAACTTATGTTGCTGCGAGAGCACGGTCGACTTCTTCCGGAGGAAGTCTTCATGCCGTCCATGGCTGTATTGATGTTCGCTGCCATGGTTGTCGACGTGCATCGCCGCTTGTCCGAGGCGGCGCGGGTCGCGCTTATCGG
>JACQQS010000024.1 GCA_016206925.1 Candidatus Omnitrophota bacterium | reverse complement strand
GGCCAATTCGTTAAAAAAATTTCCTGCTTTGAGATTTTTACTTTCTCTTTTCTCTCTTTAGGTAAGGTGCCGTCGCCTAAGAAAAACTTTAAAGATCGTTCACTCTTGGGGAATTTCTGAAGAAAGTTATGTAAATTGACAGGCTTATTGATTCATGATAGCCTAAGCAGTTTTTATAGGCTGTTTTCTAAAATAAGGCGTGTATGAACACAGCGAAAGTTCGATCACAAAGAAAGAAACAGACAGCCCCGACAGATAAAATTCGGGAACGGTTCCGCTCTCTCATTAAGTCCTTTCCTTCCACGCGCACGCTGGTCATCGGCGATTTTATCCTGGATGAGTTTGTGTGGGGCAAAGTGACCCGGATTTCTCCCGAGGCACCTGTGCCGGTCGTGAATATCGAGCGGCAATCTTTTGTTCCCGGCGGCGCATTGAACGTGGCAAATAACATCCGCGTTCTCGGCGGAACCGTTCTGCCGTGCGGTGTCGTAGGCAAGGATCTGCACGGACGGTTATTAACGAGAAAAGTCCGCGAGGCCGGAATTGATACGGGTGGCGTTGTCCACGACAAACTTCGCCCGACAACACTCAAGACGCGTGTCGTGGCGCATTCACAGCAGGTCGTTCGTTTTGACCGAGAGTCTCCGGAAGAAATCGGATGGCAGGATGAAAAGCATATTCTGAACTATGTGAGAAGAGAGATGAAAAGCGTTCATTGCCTTGTTATCGAGGATTACGCAAAAGGGGTCATTACGCCAGCGCTTTTTAAGGCCGTTATCGCGCTCGCGAGAAAATACGGGGTCACGACGGTTTTGGATCCCAAAGAAAAGCATTTTGCGATTTATCAGAATGTTTCTGTGATGACCCCCAATTTAAGCGAAGCAATGACAGCGGCTAGAATTGGACCCGAAGAAAGCAAACTGCCTCTTGAAGAAGTGGGCCGGCGGTTGCTCCGGCGGTTCAAATGTAAAGCCGCGGTTATCACACTGGGTGAGGGCGGCATGTGCGTTGCTGAGCAAAACGGAAATATGACGCGTATTCCTACCGCCGCGCGGGAAGTGTTCGATGTTTCCGGTGCGGGCGATACGGTGGTTGCGGTGATCGCCATGGCGCTTGGAGCGGGAGCTTCTTATATTGAAGCCGCCACATTAGCCAATCTGGCAGCTGGAATTGTAGTTGGAAAACTAGGAACGGCAACCGTTTCCGTGGACGAATTGTACGGTGCGGTTGCAGGGTACGCGCGGCAGTGAGAACTGCCTGCGTTATCCCCGCCCGTCTAGATTCGGTCAGGCTTCCCCGGAAAGTCCTTCTCCCGTTAGCGGGCAAGCCGCTTATTCAACACACCTTCGAAAAGGCCGTTCAGGCCGCATGTTTTAATCGCGTGATCATCGCATGTGATGACGGAGCCATTGTAAAAGCAGCCGAGCAATTTGACGGCGAAGCTGTTTTAACTTCTAAGCACCATGAAAGCGGAACATCGCGTATTGCCGAAGCGGTAGAAAAACTCGGTTTCGATCTGATCGTAAATCTTCAAGCCGATGAACCGCTCGTTCATCCTGAAAGCCTCCGGCAATTGGTTGACGGGATGAAAGCGGGCCATGCGATGGTCGGAACGCTGGCGACGAAGAATTCCGTTAAAACGGATTATCAAAGTCCGAATGTGGTCAAGGTTGTTTTGGATCACGAAGGTAATGCGCTTTATTTTTCACGCGCGCCGCTGCCTTTCGGACGGGATCAGGCGCCGGATAATTTTTTAAAGCATCTCGGAATTTACGCCTATCGATTCGACGCGCTTATGCAGTTCTCAAGGTTAAAGGTCTCCCCCTTGGAGAATATAGAAAAGCTTGAGCAGTTGAGATTTCTCTGGAACGGTTATAAAATACGTGTCTGGGTTACGCCGCATGAATCCATCGGCGTGGATACGCAGGCTGATTTTGACCGCGTTGAGTCGATGATGAAATCCGGATCGAAAGCTCCGAGTGCTGGATATGGTGAAGAGGTAAGACGTGCCAACTAAATATATTTTCATAACCGGCGGTGTGGTTTCTTCCCTCGGGAAAGGAATTGCCTGCGCCTCCATCGGCAGGCTTCTTGAAGCGCAGGGCCTCAAGATCGCTATTCAGAAACTCGATCCCTATATTAATGTAGATCCGGGCACCATGAGTCCGTATCAGCACGGCGAAGTTTACGTGACGGACGACGGCGCTGAAACTGATCTGGATCTCGGCCATTATGAACGCTTTACTTCTCCTTCGGTGGGAAAGGTCAACAATGTGACGACGGGTCAGATTTACAATGCCGTCATACAAAAGGAAAGACGCGGTGATTATCTGGGCGCGACCGTCCAGGTTATTCCGCATATTACCGACGAGATTAAATCGCGTATCCGCCAGGTTTCCGAAGGTAAGAAAATAGACATCGTTATCAGCGAAATCGGCGGCACGGTCGGTGATATTGAATCCTTGCCGTTTCTTGAAGCCGTTCGTCAATTCCGCCTGGAGGTTGGCCGCGACCATGTGCTTTTTGTGCATTTGACCCTCGTGCCTTACATCAGTGCGGCGGGAGAGCTCAAGACAAAGCCGACGCAGCATAGCGTTCAACGTTTGCGGGAAATCGGTATCCAGCCGGACATTCTCCTTTGCCGTACGGCCAAGCGTATCTCTGATTCTATCAAGCAAAAGATCGCGCTCTTCTGCAACGTGGAGCCGGAAGCTGTCATTGAGGCGCGCGATGTCCGGATCATTTATGAAGTTCCGCTTTCGTTTAAGCAGGAAAAACTCGACCGGGTCATTTGCAGGAAATTAAACCTTCACTATAAAGAAGGCGATGGCCTTAAAGATTGGAAGACAAGAGTTGTCGAACGTGCGCTCCGGCCGAAGCATATTGTGCGCATCGCGGTGGTCGGCAAGTATGTCGAGCTGCTCGATGCGTACAAATCGATATATGAGGCGCTCTGGCACGCCGGCATTTATCATGATGCGCGGATCAGGGTAAAACGGATTAACGCCGAGAAACTTGAAAACAAAAACAGCATCGAACAACAACTTCACGGTGTGAACGGCATCCTGGTCCCGGGCGGGTTTGGAGATCGCGGCATCGAAGGAAAGATTCGCGCGATCCAGTATACGCGCGAAAAAAACATTCCTTTTTTCGGCATCTGCCTGGGAATGCAATGTGCCGTCATCGAATTTGCCAGAAACGTTGTCGGGCTTCGGGGTGCGCATTCCACGGAGTTTAATAAGGGTACGCCTTATCCCGTCATCAGCCTGCTCGAAGAACAGAAAAGAATAGTGAATATGGGCGGCACGATGCGTTTAGGAGCCTATCCCTGCACTCTGGAGAAAGGCACGCGCAGTTTCGAGGCATATTCTTCCAACCAAATCTTTGAACGTCATCGTCATCGTTACGAATTCAATAATGAGTTCAAAAATGTTCTGGTTGAGCACGGGCTAAAAGTAGCAGGTACTTCGCCCAACGGGGAGCTTGTTGAGATTATAGAGCTTCCGAGTCACCGCTGGTTTGTGGCCGGCCAATTTCATCCGGAATTCAAATCAAAACCCGATAATCCCCATCCGCTTTTTCGAGAATTCATACGCCACGCGCTTGAATACAGCTCGGAAGCAGGGAACGATGCGGATGCGGAAAAGGAAGTTAGCGGAAATGGCGCTGCAAACGGTGAGTGACACGAAAGTAATTCGTGCCGGAGATGTTGAGATCGGCGGCGGCACAGGGCTTGTCTTGATCGGCGGACCGTGTGTGATCGAAAGCGAAGACAGTTCGTTAAGACACGCCCAAGCGATTCAACGCATCACCCAAGAGCTTGGAATCCCGTACATATTCAAAGCGAGTTTTGATAAAGCCAATCGCACTTCCGTCAGATCCTTTCGCGGTGTAGGTCTTAAAGCCGGACTGGCCATTCTCGGTAAAGTCAAAAAAGCTTTCGGCCTGCCTGTTTTAAGTGACGTTCACACGGAAGAGCAAGCCAAAGAAGCGGCCGCCGTTCTCGATATTATTCAAATTCCCGCGTTTCTCTGCCGTCAAACGGATCTGATTGTGGCAGCGGCAAAAACCGGTAAGGTAGTTAATGTGAAAAAAGGCCAATTCATGGCACCTTGGGACATGAAAAATGTTATCGAGAAAATTGAATCCTCAGGCAACGAGCGGATTCTTCTGACCGAGCGGGGCGTCTCCTTTGGCTACAATAACCTGGTGAGTGATTTCAGAGCTATCCCCATTATGCGAAGTTTTGGCTATCCGGTAATATTCGACGCAACGCATTCCGTCCAAATTCCCGGGGGCAAGGGCACCGCTTCCGGAGGCCAGCGCGAATTCATTCCGCTCTTGGCGAAATGCGGCTTGGCGGCGGGTGCCGATGCCTTATTTATGGAGATTCACGAAAACCCCGAAGAAGCGAAAAGCGACGGCCCGAACGCCGAGCCCCTTTCGGATCTGCGTTCGCTCCTTTTACAGCTCCTTAAGATAAAGGAGGCGCTTGCGTTATGAGTATTACGCAAATCGGAAAACGGGTTCTCCGGATTGAAGCGGATGCCGTGCGCGAGCTCGTTGGGCGTGTGGACAAGGACTTCGAAAAAGCCGTAAAGCTGATGGTCAAATGCCGCGGCCGCATTATTGTCACCGGAATGGGGAAGCCCGGTTTTATTGCGCGTAAGATTGCGGCAACGCTCAGCTCCACCGGAAAGGCCAGCATATTTCTCCATCCCGCGGAAGCCGTTCACGGGGATTTGGGTCTGGTCAAGAGCGAAGACCTGGTCATGATCATTTCCAATAGCGGAGAAACAGATGAAGTGCTCCGCATGCTTTCGACGATCAGGAAAATTAACGCACCCATCCTTGCTTTGACCGGCAACGCGGAATCAACGCTGGCGCGGCACGCCGACGTAGTTTTAAATATTGGAATTAGAAAAGAAGCCTGTCCTTACAATTTGGTACCCACGGCTTCTACGACCGTAGCGCTCGCCATGGGGGACGCACTGGCCGTTGCCATGTACCAAAAGGTCGGTTTCGCCGTGGAGGATTTTGCGCTCTATCATCCCGGCGGCAGTCTGGCGCGGAGGCTGCTCCGGGTTAAGGACATTATGAGAAAAGGCGTGGGGAATCCGGTGGTTTGCGAAACAACGCCGGTGAGGAAAGCCCTCTTGAAAATTACCGGTGCGCGCGCCGGCAGTTGTACGGTTGTTGATGAAAAGGGAAGGCTCCGCGGCATTTTTACCGACGGCGATTTGCGCAGACACCTCGAGAACGGGCGGGGCGAGGAAATTCTCAAGAGAAAAATTTATGATGTGGCGACACGAAAACCTGTTTGCGTTACGGAAGATCAGCTGGCCGCAGATGCCCTTCGCATTCTCAGACAAAAGAGCATTGATGAGGTTCCTGTCGTGGATAAGCAGGGAAAAGTAGTCGGTTTGCTTGACGTTCAAGACCTGCTCAGGGCCGGTTTTGTCTAATACCCGCCTGTTTCTCGTTTTATGCCGGAAATTCCCTGAATTTGATTCGAATGGTTTTTCCCTATCTTATTTGAGCTTAATGATTTACAATTTCAATACCCCCGTTGTTTAAATTCCATGTTTCTTGACTTACCCAGGGCTCGAAAATATAATCGCTAATTTACTTTTTATCGTAGACATATAAGAGAGATAGATCAGTGAAGCGAAAGCCCTATCGATATATTTTGTACCTCTGGATGCGTGTCGGGATTGCTTTTGTCCGTCTGCTCCCGCGCTCTTCCTGCCTTTTTCTTGCCCGTATCATTGGACAGGCGGTCTTCGCCTTTCTTTTTCGCTACCGCGCGAAAACAGTGGATCATCTCAAATCCGTCTTTGGTGGAACCAAGACACAAGGCGAATTGGAAAGAATAGCACGTAATGTGTTTGTCAATCTGGCATTGAATGCAGTGGATTGGTGCAAGTGGTCACAGTTGTCTACGGGTACGAAAAAACAACTGATCACCGCGGATCCTAAAGATATAGAGACATTGAGATCGCTTCTCCGTGAGGGGTGGGGGCTTATTGGACTCGGAGCGCATCTTGGAAACTGGGAAATATTAGGCGCTTTTTTGACGGAGAACATCACTTCAATGTCAGTGGTAGGCAGGCGGATTTATTACGAGCCGTTCAATCGCACGATTGTCAATCTCCGGAAATCATGGGGCGTGAAGACCATTTACGCGGATGGATCACCCAGGGAAATTCTGAAAATTCTAAAGCAGGGCGGATTCATCGGAATGTTGATCGATCAGGATGTGGAAGGTCTAGACGGTGTTTTTGTTCCCTTCTTTGGCAAACTCGCCTTTACACCAACGGCTCCGTTCCGGATGTCGCTCAGTACCGGCTCACCCTTATTCGTCACCTTTTTGATTCGCGAGGGAGATCGCTACCGGTTCGTAGTGAAAGATATGATCCGCATTGCAGAGGGGGTAAGCCGCCGCGAATCCATTCAAAGTTATACGCGTCTTGTTACGAATGTGTTTGAGAGCATGGTGCGTCTTTATCCGGACCAATGGGTTTGGATGCATAACCGGTGGAAGACGCGGCCGGAGGATGGGATGGCAGAATTGAATTCCGAATGGCCCCCCCGAGAGGCTCAAATTGCTTAAGCGTCTTGTTGCTTTGAGTGTGGTTTTAATTCTGGCTTATGTGGGTTTTGTAAACGTGCAGATTCGTTTTCTCCCGAAAAGGTTTTCCTCAAAACGGCTGGCCGGTAATTTGGGAGAGGACCCGCACACGGTCTATCGATTTTCATTTTCGAAATATATGACAACCGGAGAGCGTCAGCTCGAAATTGAAGGGGATTCTGCCAATATCCTCGGCCATGAAGTTCAGCTGACCAATGTGATTGCAAAGGCCTATGCGGAAGAAACACCCGTGGTGGTAACCGCTGACCGTGGTATATACGATAAACAGAGCGGCATCGTCCATTTGAATGAAAACGTTGTTGCCACGACCGATTCCGGCGCGCGCCTGCTTACGGAAGAGCTGGATATAGTGGCGGACGACAAGCGCGTCGAATCACCCGTTCTCGCCCGTGTGAAAACGGAAAATATTGATGTGGTCGGGACGGAAGCCGTGAGTGATTCCAAAATCAGCAATGTGCAGTTTAAGAAAAACGTCACCGTATCCTTCCGCGATCCCAAAAACACGGACGTGAAACCTACCGTGGTCACCTGTGACGGTATTTTGGATATCGATTATGGAAAAAATATCGCGCGGTTTAACAAAAATGTCGTAGCCGTTGATTCCCGCGGAACACTTAAAGCCGACCGCATGGATGTGATTTATGACAAGGATACAGAGGAATTGGACCGTATGATCGGGATTGGGAACGTTGAAATTATCAAGCCGGACGGCAGCTCCACCTTAAGTGACAGTGTTGTCTATTTCGCGATGGATGGACGGGTTCTTTTGGGCGGCGATCCGGAAGTGATGGCGTATGAAGATGAAAAATCAGATTCACTTTTACCTTTTGATACGGCCGCGTCACCCGGCGACGATAAGGCAAAACCGGCAGAAGCCGGTTCTGATCAGCCCTCCGATGCAAACCCGCAGAATCAGCTTCCCTCATTTGTAAGCAAAGGAATTATTTAGCATCATGTATCTTCTCGAGACCCGTCAACTTAAGAAAAGTTATCGTGCGCGCTGCGTGGTGAATGAGGTGTCTATCAATATTTCCCGCGGAGAAATCGTGGGTCTTTTGGGGCCGAACGGCGCCGGGAAGACAACAACGTTTTATATGACGGTGGGCGTCATACGCCCGGATTCGGGGAGCATTCTTTTTAGAGGTGAAGATATCACACCGTTGCCCATGTACATGCGGGCGCGTCTCGGCATCGGTTATCTGGCGCAGGAGCCCTCCGTATTTCGCAAGCTCACCGTTGCGGAAAACATAATGGCCATTCTCGAGACGCTTGAAATCTCACAAATCGAACGTGAACGCCGTTTAAATAAACTGCTTAAGGAACTGGACATTGAGCACCTTGCGGAAAATAAGGCTTACACACTTTCCGGCGGGGAGCGGAGACGTTTGGAAATTACCCGCGCTTTGGTGACAAATCCATCGCTCATTCTTTTGGATGAACCGTTCAGCGGCGTGGATCCGATTGCCGTAATCGAAGTTCAAAAAATCTTGCAGAAATTGCGTAGTCAGGGCCTCAGTATTTTGCTGACCGACCATAATGTGCAGGAAACTTTGTCGGTGACCGACCGGGCGTATATCATGCACGAGGGGCGGATTTTGAAGTACGGAACATCCGAATTTCTCGCGAGTGATGAGGAGGCCCGGAGGATTTATTTGGGCGATTCATTTGTATTAACGAAAAAGAGCAAATAGTCAAACTTTCAAAATTTACTTTTGATATACCAATGCATTGAAATAAGGGGAAACCAATGACCATAAAAGAAATACTTGACCCGAAAGCCGTGAAAGTTGATCTGGAAGCCATGGATAAGAAAGGGGTGCTCGGCGAGCTTGTGGATGTGCTGACGGAGGTGCATGGAACGGCCGACAAGAAAACTATTTTGAGAACCTTGATGGATCGTGAGAATCTGGGATCCACAGGCATCGGTCAGGGTATAGCCATACCGCACGGCAAGACGGAAAGCGCGAAAAACCTGATCGCTGTGTTCGGTATCAGTAAAAAGGGTGTAAATTTCGACGCATTGGACGGCGAGCCGGTTTATGTTTTTTTTCTGCTCCTTGCCCCAAAGGAAGCCGCCGGTCCTCACCTGAAAGCGCTTGCGCGTATTTCGAGATTGCTCCGGGACAGTTATTTTTGTAAACAGCTCCGCGCCGCAAAAACCGCACAGCAAGTGCATGATATGCTGCTTGCCGAAGAAGAGAAACTCTACTGAACATGGTTAAGAAACAGCGCAAACATTCCTCTGCAAAAGAAGACGCGGCCAAGAAACAGTTGGTTAATCAGCCTCCCATGACCGTCCATCAGTTGTACGACGGTTTAAAGGAAGAACTCCACATGCGGCTTCTGACGAAGGAAGGTGAGCTTAACCGCCGCATTCGTTCATCAGAAATCCATCGTCCCGGTCTCGCTTTCTCCGGCTTTTATGACTATTTTGCATATGACCGCGTGCAGATTCTTGGGAAAACGGAAATTACATATCTTTCCCATCTCTCGGAGCGGGAATGGAAGAAAAATTTCGAAAAGTTTTTTAAGTATCGTATTCCCTGCATAGTCGTGGCAAAAAATCAGAATCTGCCGGGCGATCTCCTAGCCCGCGCCGAATCAGCTGGCGTGCCTGTTTTTAAGTCGCCGCTAAAGACATCTACCATTGCAAGCCGCGTCACCGTTTTTATAGAGGATTTTCTGGCCCCGGAGACCACGCTGCATGGGACGCTGCTGGACATTTACGGAGTGGGCACCATCTTGCTTGGGGAAAGCGGCGTGGGCAAATCCGAATGTGCGCTTGAATTGATATCGCGAGGGCATCGCTTGGTGGCGGATGACGCCGTAAAGATTCGATTGGTCAGCGGGCGTATTCCTATGGGGGTGTCGTCAAAGGTCATTAAGCATCATATGGAAATAAGGGGGCTCGGTATCATCGATGTTACTTCGATGTTTGGGGTGGGAGCGGTGAGAAATCGAAAACGCATCAGTTTGGTGGTTACGCTTGAGCGCTGGCAGGAAGGGTTCGAATACGACCGGCTTGGACTGGATGAATTGGTTTTTGATCTCCTGGGTGTGCGTGTGCCGCATTTGAAGCTTCCCGTAAAGCCGGGGCGGAATATCCCGGTCTTGATCGAAGCCGCGGCGCTTAGCCAGCGATCGAAGCGCATGGGGCGAAATTTCCCGAAGGAATTAAATGAGCACTTGCTTCGAACCATGAATGGCTCTGAAAAGGCGGATGAAGCATGACCCGTTTTTTCAAGTGGCTCTACCCGGGCATGGGGATCAAGCGGTGGATTTTTCTCTTGGTGACCGGCGTCGTTATGACGGGAAGTGTGGGTCTTGTTGCCGTCCATTACCTTTCGCGTGAGAGTATTTTTCTGGCCGCTTTGATCACAGCGGTTTTGATCTTTGGCATATTTTTGATTGTTATGGCGGTAAGAAACATCCTGCGTTTTTTTGTGCGAAGCCTTCTGCCTTACCAAAATAACGACCTCGTTGATGTTATCTTCCAGAAACGCCAGGACCGTTTTCTCGAACGAGGGCCCCGTGTAGTCGTTGTAGGCGGAGGAACGGGGCTGAGCACATTGCTTCAAGGCATCAAGAAATTTACGAAAAACCTTACGGCCATCGTAACGGTGACCGATACGGGAGGCAGTTCCGGGCGTTTGAGAGACGAACTGGATGTGCTTCCGCCCGGGGACATACGAAACTGCCTGGTTGCTTTGGCCGATGCGCAACCGCTCATGCTCAATCTTTTTCAATATCGCTTCGAAGACGGCTCCGGCTTGAAAGGTCATAGCTTCGGAAATTTATTTATCACCGCGCTTTCCAAGATCACGGGTGATTTCGAACGGGCCATTAAAGAGTCGAGCAAAGTATTGGCCATCCGCGGAAACGTTATTCCTTCCACGCTGGAAAAAGTCACCCTCGTGGCAAGGCTGGATTCCAATCTGGCGGTGGAAGGAGAGACCAATATTACGGAATATAGGAAGCCGATTCGCCAGCTTGAGTTAAAGCCCAAACATTGCCGCGCCTCAGAAGAAGCACTTGAAGCCATCGAGCAGGCCGACATGATTGTCTTGGGTCCCGGGAGTTTGTTTACAAGCGTGCTTCCCAATCTGCTCATCGAGGATATTTGTGGAAAGCTTGTCGAAAGCGAGGCTTTGAAAATTTATGTCTGCAATGTCATGACGCAGGCCGGGGAAACAAATTCGTTCACCGCGGCCGATCATGTGGATATGCTCATCCGCCACACGGATCCCCGCGTGATCAATGTGTGCGTGGTAAACAATTCCGACATTCCAGAGGAACTGATTGAGAAATACGCGCGGGAACAGGCGGAACCTGTGCAGCTTGATGTGGAGCGGATTAAGGAGAGAGGATATCAAGTGGTTCAGGCAAATTTAATCCGCACGGAAAGTATGGTTCGCCATGATCCGGAAAGGCTCGCGCGGGTACTTTTTGAGACGTTTATCCGGCATAAGCGGTTAAGTCAAAAATAACTGCTTTGCAAGCTAAGTGCGCAGGAAGGTTGAAAGGAGGATGTTTTGGCGCGGAAGAAAAAAGCGGCTGTAATTGAAAAAGAAATTACCATCAAAAACAAGCTCGGGCTTCACGCCCGTCCTGCCGCGCTTTTTGTTCAATTGGCCAATAAATTCAAGTGCGACATCTCGGTTATCAAAGACAGGGAAGAAGTGAACGGAAAATCAATCATGGGCATTATGATGTTGGCGGCCGGCCAGGGCACGATACTTACCCTGAGGGCCATGGGCATAGATGCCGAGGCGGCGATTCAGGCCATGTGCGAACTTGTGGAGTCGAATTTCGGAGAGGTTGAAATATGAACAGGCAATTGATAGGTATACCGGTTTCCCCGGGCGTTGCGATTGCCAAAGCCCTTGTTCTGCATGCCGAAGATTTTACGATACCGGAGAAGAAGATTACGCAGGATGATGTGCCGAAGGAAATAGCGCGTTTCGAAGACGCACTCACCAAGACGCGTCAGGCGCTGATCGCTATCCGGAAAAAAATCGCGGATGAAATAGGAGCGGAACATTCCGATATTTTCAACGCCCACCTGCTTATCCTGGAAGACCGTACGCTCATCGAAGATGTCATCGGCGAGGTCAAGACCAAGTGCATCAATGTCGAAGCGGCCTTTAGCCACGTCATCCAAAAATATTACAACGCATTCCATGCGATCGACGATGAATATTTGCGTGAAAGGGTGTCCGATGTCCGCGATATCGGCCGCCGTGTTCTCCATAATCTTTTAGGCCGTGAACGGGCCGTGCTTATCGACTTAGCCGAACCGACCATTGTCGTAGCACATGATATTTCTCCTACAGATACTGCGGCTATGGATAAGGAAAAAGTGGTTGCTTTTGCCACAGAAATTGGCGGCCCCACTTCACACACGGCCATCATGGCGCGATCGCTCGGCATACCGGCTGTTGTGGGAGTGGATGTGCTTACCCACATGGTCAAAACCGGGGATTTGGTGGCCATCGACGGCAGTCACGGTCTGGTTATTGTTGAACCCGATCAAAAAAAGATCGAGGAGCTCCTGCATGAACGCGAGCGTTACGACGAATTTACCCACGGTCTCGAACGGCTGCGCGATCTGCCGGCCGAAACAAAAGATAAAAAGCGGATCGTGCTCCAGGCCAATATTGAGATTCCGGACGAAATTCCGTCCGTGATCGCGCAGGGCGCGGAAGGTATCGGACTTTACCGGACAGAGTTTTTCTATATGAACCGTACCGACCTTCCTACCGAAGACGAGCAGTATCAAGCTTACCGATACGTTGCAGAACAGATGAAGAATCATTCGGTAGTTATCCGCACCATTGACTTCGGCGGCGACAAATTCCTCTCCTCCATCGATCTTCCTTATGAAACAAATCCGTTTCTCGGCTGGCGCGCCATCCGCTTTTGTTTGGCCCGGGTAGATATTTTTAAGACACAGCTGCGCGCCATTCTCAGAGCAAGCGCTCACGGCAAGATCAAGGTTATGTTTCCGATGATTTCAAATTTAAATGAAATGCGGCGTGCCTGCCAAATTGTGGCGGAAGCAAAAGCCGAGCTAAAGGTGAAAAATATGCCTTTTGACGAGAAAATTCCCGTGGGTGCGATGATTGAGATCCCATCAGCCGCTTTGATCTCCGACAAATTAGCCCAGGAATCGGATTTTTTCTCTATCGGGACAAATGATTTGATTCAGTATTCTCTTGCGGTCGATCGCATTAATGAGAAAATAGCCTACTTGTATGAACCTACCCATCCGGCCATCTTGAGGATGATTCAGCAAATCGTCGAAAATGCGCATAAGAATAAAATCGAGGTGGCTGTTTGCGGTGAAATGAGCAGTGACATGGCTTTGGCCCTTTTGCTGATCGGTTTCGGGGTTGACGAGCTGAGCATGAGTCCGTTTGTTGTCCCGAAGGTTAAAAAGCTTGTGCGGTCTGTTACGATGAAGCAGGCCCGGGATATCGCGGCGGAGGCCATGCATTATGAAACCGGTGCCGAAATCCGGCAGTTTGCAGACAGCCAAGTTAAAAAGGTGGCGCCGGAGCTGATGGCGTAATTTTTTGAGGGATCGGGGAGTTTCACTCCCCTCCTTCCCTCTAAGATTAAGGTAACCCCACGTGCCCCTAAAGGGGCTCCTGGGGTGAGCCCTCGTTTCAAGATACAAAAACTCCCCGAGAGCTCAATTTTTTGAATTTCGTATTGTCAACTTTTAACCACAGATCAAGAAAGCTGGAAAATGAAAAAAGATAGGCATGTATTTACTTCCGAGTCGGTGACGGAAGGTCATCCCGACAAAATGTGTGATCAGATTTCAGATGCCATGCTCGATGCCGTGTTGGATCAAGATCCGACGGCGCGGGTTGCGTGCGAATGCTTTGTTACGACCGGAACCGTCCTAGTGGCAGGCGAAATTACGACTTCCTGTTACGTGGAAGTTCCGGAGCTGGTGCGGAATGTCGTAAAGGATATCGGGTACACCGATGCACGGATGGGGTTTGACTACAAGACCTGCGGTGTGCTCACACAGATCCAAAAGCAATCACCCGACATTGCCCTGGGGGTGAACACAGGCGGCGCCGGTGACCAGGGTATGATGTTTGGTTACGCTACCAGTGAGACATCCGAACTCATGCCCATGCCGATCCTGCTCGCGCACCGGTTAACGCGCGGTCTTACGCGGCTGAGAAAAAATAAAGTTCTCAAGTATCTGCGGCCGGACGGCAAGTCCCAGGTAACCGTTGAATACGACAACGGGGCTCCGATCCGGGTTTCTGCGGTTGTGGTGAGCGCGCAGCATGAGCCTTCCGCCAGTTTAAAAACCATGTATGCGGATCTCAAGAAACATTTGATCGAGAAAATTATTCCCAAGCGGTATTTGGACAGGAAAACAAAGATTTTTGTGAACCCGACCGGCCGGTTTGAAATCGGAGGACCGCACGGTGACACCGGACTTACGGGGCGGAAAATCATCGTCGATACTTACGGAGGTGTCGGCGCCCATGGCGGCGGCGCATTTAGCGGAAAAGATCCGTCCAAAGTCGACCGCTCGGCTTCCTATTTTGCGCGCTTTGTGGCAAAAAATGTTGTCGCGGCCGGCCTTGCCGATCGCTGCGAACTTCAGGTGGCGTATGCGATCGGTGTTGCGGAGCCGGTTTCGATTATGGTGAATAGTTTCGGAACCGGAAAAGTCTCGGATGAAAAGCTTCTTAAGGGAATTCGGCGGGTCTTTGATTTTAAGCCGCTTTCCATCATCACTCAGCTAAAGCTTCGCAGGCCCATCTACAGGCCGACGGCTGCTTATGGCCATTTTGGGCGTGAGGAAGAGGGTTTTACCTGGGAAGAACGCATAATGGTTGACAGACTCAGAAAGGAAATCAGATAACGTGGGGACCACAGCAATTGAGCAAGCAAAGGAAACAAAAAGAATGGTTTCGGGAAAATTAAATCTCAAATCGGACGTGAAAGACATAGGCTTGGCGGCAGACGGCGCGCGCCGCGTGGAATGGGCGGCAAGGCAGATGCCTGTTCTAAAACAAATTCGGGAGCGGTTTGGAAAGGAAAGACCGCTTAAGGGCATACGCATGGCGGCATGCCTGCATGTGACCACGGAGACCGCCAATTTGATGCAGGTCATGAAGGCGGGCGGCGCGGAAATTGTTCTCTGCGCATCAAATCCCCTCAGCACCCAGGACGATGCATCTGCGTTCCTGGTGAAAGAAGGGATAACCGTTTGCGCCATCAAAGGCGAGTCAAAGGTTGTTTACGCGAAGCATTTGAATACAGCGCTTGATCTCAAGCCGCACATTACCATGGATGACGGAGCGGACCTGGTTTCGGAGCTTCACGGCCGGCGCAAGAATCTGGTGGGTAACATGTTGGGCGGCGCGGAGGAAACCACCACCGGCGTGATCCGCTTGCGCAGTCTTGAAGCGCAAAAGCGTTTGCTCTTTCCCGTGATCGGTGTTAACGATGCCGACACGAAGCATTTCTTTGACAATCGCTATGGCACGGGTCAGTCCACCATTGACGGCATTTTGAGAGCAACCAACCTGCTTATGGCCGGTTCTACTTTTGTTGTTTGCGGTTACGGGCAGTGCGGGCGCGGACTGGCGGTCCGGGCCAAAGGCATGGGCGCACACGTGATTGTCACGGAAATAAATCCCCTGCGCGCTCTGGAAGCGGTTATGGATGGCTACGTGGTGATGCCCGCCGCCGAGGCTGCAAAAGTGGGCGATGTTTTTGTCACGGTAACCGGCAATGCCGGGGTCATTCGCACCGAGCACTTCAAGACCATGAAAGACGGCGTAGTTGTTGCGAACTCAGGTCATTTTGACGTGGAATTGGATATGGAAGGGCTTCGTAAGATCGCCAAACGGCGCCGCGAAGTGCGCCCGTTTGTGGAGGAATTTACATTGGCTGACGGCCGGAAAATAAATGTTTTGGCAGAAGGACGGCTTGTAAATCTGGTGTCCGCCGAAGGCCATCCTGCGATGGTCATGGATATGTCCTTTGCCAATCAGGCCCTTTCCGCGGAATATTTGGTAAAGCATCACGGCGAATTGGAGAAAAAAGTATACGCCGTACCCAAAGATATTGATCGTGAAATTGCCCGCATCAAATTAAACGCGATGGGCGTAAAAATTGATCAACTTACGCCTTACCAGAAGAAATATCTTTCCTCCTGGGAGCTGGGCACCATTTAGAGAAAATTCGAATTTCGTCCACCAAAAACATTGACCATCTAAAGGAAGCGGCGTAGGATTGCGACCGGTTGCGGAGATTGTACATCAATATAAACGCTGCAAGTTTGTACTCTGGTCTGACAGCCAAAATTTGTTACGAACTTCAAGTAAACATTAAACATCACTGCGCCTCCTGGACTGGGTGAGTCATGGTTATTCACCCTAACAAATGACGGTGCGTCAACTGAACTATCCTGCACAGCATTTGATGATCATGCCCGTGTTATCCGTACGAGGAGATTTTTGCTGAAAAGGTTCGAGCGCTGGCTGAACGTGATCTGCCGCGTGATCTCTATGACGTAATTCATCTTTACCGTCATCCGGAGATGCGTCCAGATTGCCGATCGGTTTATGAGATTATTCAGGAGAAATGCAGATTTAAAGGGATCGCGTTCCCCACTTTTAAAAGTTTGGAGCGCGAGCCCGAGCGTTCTGAGCTCGAGACCGAATGGTCAAACATGCTCGCGCATCAGCTGCCATTCCTTCCGCCGTTTGAACAGTTCTGGAGCGAGCTATCGCAGGTATTTGAATGGTTAACGGGCGGCGCCAAGCCGGTCACGCTCGAGCGCATATCTTTTGATCCTGATGAAGATGTTACATGGGCGCCTCCTGCTACGGCTCAGCCGTGGGGAGCCCGGGTACCTCTTGAAATCATTCGCTTCGCAGGAGCGAATCGCCTTTGCGTGAACTTGGGCTACGAGGGATCTCTTCGCCTCGTAGAGCCTTACTCCTTAAGGCGCACCAAGGAGGGCAATCTGGTTTTGAACGCAATACGGGTTGATGATCGAGAGCCACGATCGTACCGGGTCGATCGAATCGAAAGCGCCGAAGTCGTCCAGAAAACGTTCAGTCCAGTTTATGCAGTAGAACTATCCCCTTCAGTGCCTATTCATGCGCCTTTACAGTCAAAGTCCACTCGCTCTGCGCGTCTCAGGCGCTCGGGAGGAACACTTTGCAGCAAGAGAGTTTTTTCTACACCTTCGCTCCGATACGTTTTAAAATGTACTACCTGTGGAAAGCAGCTCACTCGGCAAACGTTCAACGCTACCTTAAAGCCTCATAAGAGTAAGAGCGGTCATCTTTGTTACGGCACGTGTGCACAATACATAATGCAGAAATACTCTTGAAAAGGATGCTAAGATGCTTACGATAGATCTTGAAAATACACAGGCGTAAATTGTTGAATGAATTGTGGGCAAAATAGGTTCAGGTGAAATGAAAACGAGCGGACTCAAATTTTTGCCGTGTGAGGATATTAAGAAGGCGATTTTGCATCCGGACGTGGAAGTCCGGAAAATCGCTGTTGACTATTTCAAAGAATCCATTTCTTCCGATGAAACGGTAATGCCGCTCATCATCCGAGCTGTTGAAGCGTATGGCCGAGAAAACTCACTTGGACTCGTTTGTCATGCGTATCAACTGGCTCAAACGGCAGGGACTCTCGAATGGGTTATTCAGGATCTGGAAAATGAAAGAGCCTGCGACACCAAAGTCAGATCCAGTTATTACGCGCATCTATCAGAAATCGTGACCCATGCTCCCATTGAGTTTTTGACGGAGCACCGCCAGCGTATTTTACGCGCGCCGCTTTTGAATGCCCGCGCCCGTAAAAAGATTTCCGGTATACTGGACCTGAAAGGAGAAAGTTTTGAAGTTTTATGGAAGGAGCTTAAGAATTTTTGTACGAGGTACAAAAACGAAGAATCTCTTAAGGATAGCGATTTTGTCCACGAGTGTATTTTGAGGTTGCTGTGCCGTTTCGGAGGGAAAACTACAGAAAAGGTGCTGGAGGCGATTGTGCGGGATCCCTTTGAGTCCGACACAGATGGGGATGACGAGGATTGGTGGATGGAACTCTTTGCCATTCAACTTTCCGGGGATTTGCGGATTAATGAAAGCATTGAGATCATTCTTGATAAGTATGACGATGATTATGACTACCGCAATGATCTTTGCACCCAGGCCTTGATTGCCATCGGAACAGAACAAGTTGCGGATTCGATCCATAGCCGTTTTCGCCGGGCTCCGGACGTGTTCAGGCAATATACGTCGGAAGTACTCGAGCATATCCACTCAGCCGGAAGCACACAGGCATGTCTTGATTTGATTGATTACGAACCGGATCAAACGATCCGGACCAATCTGGCGATGGCGCTCTTGTCCCATCTTTCCTATGAGGGGTTGGACAAAGTATATAAGCAAATCAAGAAAGGCGATTGGGACAGCGAATACTGCGATCTCAAGGAAGATTTCGCATGGACCAGCCTCTTGATGGGGCAGAAGTATGCCGAATCTGACTCTTGGGAGAGATATGCCCGCGAACAGTTCCGCAGAAGAGAAGAGCGGTTAAAAAATATGGACTGGTCATTGTTTTTTGATGAGGAGGATGATTCGTCTGGCGGGGAGGAAGCTTCCGTACCCACGTTGCCCAAGGACTTGAGAAGTCTTGAGAAAAGCATGTTTGATATTCATCGCGCATTAAGAGAAAACAAAGTTCAAACAAAAAGGGATATCGGAAACGTCCTCAATAAAATAATGCGGAAAATAATTCCTTCGTTTCCTCCGCGGGATTTACTTGAGGCTGCCCAGGAGTTGGTTTACAAGGCTTTTGCCGCCGGTGATTCCGAAGAAAAAATTAAACTTGCGCGCGAAGCCCTGACGCTTTCGGAAAATTGCGCCGATGCGTATGTTATCTTGGGCGAAGAAAGCGAAGATTTGGAAGATTCGATCCGCTGGTATCGCAAAGGCGTTGAAGTGGGCGAACGTTATCTAGGCAGAGACTTTTTTGAAGAAAACAGCGGTCATTTCTGGAGTATATTCGAGACTCGACCCTATATGAGAGCCCGTTTCAATCTTGCAGACTCGCTTTGGTATGACCATCAAAAAAAGGAAAGTCTGGAACACTGCCGGGAACTTTTGAAACTTAATCCAAATGATAATCAGAGTGTGAGATTTACACTGGCGTCCAGACTGTTGGAGCTGAAGTCATTTCAGGAACTCAAGGATCTCATAGAGAACAAATATCCGGACAGCGCAAACGCTGAATGGCTTTATACAAAAGCCCTGATGTATTTCGAGCTCGAGGGTGATACGGAAAAAAGCAGGGCTTGCCTCAACGATGCAATTGAATTTAATAGACATGTGCCCAGTTATCTGACAGGAATCAAGGAAATACCCGATGAAGTCACACAGGCAGTCCAATTAGGCGGCATGGATGAAGCCGTTCATTATTGCCATGGAAACGCCGAGTTGTGGTGGAGAAACGAAAGGGCAATGAAGTGGCTTAGACGCAATGCTTTTGCCGTAGAACCTCACCGCCGAACCGAAAATAAGACGGGGCGTAACGATCCTTGTCCATGCGGAAGTGGCAAGAAGTATAAGAAGTGCTGCGGCGCGTGAAAGGCGGCCAAATTATTCACGCGGCCGTTTGGTGCGGCTTGCGGACTGAATCAAGTCGGCGATATCGATGGTGATCACTTAAGGAACCGTAAACGGTGCTCGGATACCGGCTTGGTTCCCAGCCATTCATTTCTATCTGGAGAAAATCGAATTTTGTGCTTGGGTTGAAGAGGTTAGTAGTTTGCTCTTTCCATGTAAAAAATGCCCACGACAGCAAAAAGAAAGCTGGCGATCCAGGCGCTGATAAAAGGCGGGATGCTGCCGGATTTACCAAGCGCAAGCGCTATGGCTCCGAGCGTGTGATATCCGAAGACAATGCAGAGGCATTGCAGAATGGTGAGCGCGAGACCCCGGCGCGTGAGGGTTCTTGAGAGAAATGGGATGCAAATCAGCATCATAATCATGCTGTTCCAGGGAAAAGAAAGCTTGTGCTGGAGATCAACCTTCTGAGTCTTTACAGTCAGACCCGACTTTTCCAAATGATCCAGATAATATTTCAGCTCTTTATAGCTTAAAAACTCGCCTTCCTTGGAAGCTTTTTCAAAATCCTTAAATGTCTCGGTCATTTCCGGCATCGGCAGGCTTAGAAGCAGTTTGGGTTCGCCAATCAGACGCCCTTTCCGGTCGATGCCGTAGGCGCTCGCATTTTTGAGCGTCCAAGCCCCGTTTTCCATAACCGCCGTGTGAGCGATCGTCTTCTGGCGCACGTGCCTGTCCTTGTCCAGCGTGAGAATGATCAACCCTTCCAGCGATGAATTTTCCGGATTTAACTTTTTAATGTAATAGAGAAGGTTATTTCTTCCGAAATAGGTGATGTCCGTAAGCATTTTCTCTTTAGCATGTTCTACGTTTGCTTCGATTTTTTCATCACGGATTTGCTCTGCGATCAGGGAAGTGGGTGGCACGACGCGGTCATTAATGATGAAGGTGATAACGCCGATGACAAGCCCCGTAAATAACATAGGTCCTGCGATCGTCGTAATCCGCATGCCGGCGGTTTTCATGGCCAGTAGTTCGTTGTGATGGTTAAAAGTACTGAGCAAGTACACGGTGCCGAGGAAAGTAGCCCAGGGAATGGTTTGCACAAAAGAATAGGGTGAGAGTGCAAGGTAATAACGGAGGACATCGCTGATGGCCGCCTGGTTTTTCAGGAATTCGTTCAGCCGGTCAAATACGTCGGCGAAAAGGACAAGCAGGACAAGCGTGGCCGAACAAAACACAATGGGCACGGAAAGTTGCCTTATGATATATCGATCGATTGTTCTCATATGTTTCTTTAGACCGTTAGTGCGCGCGCCAAAACAAATGCATCAACTTTTCTTGCTCCCGCCTCCAGCAGAGTCCGCGCGCATTCATTGACCGTTGCTCCGGTGGTCAGGATATCATCCACCAGCAGGATGGTCTTGTTCTGAATGGCGGCTTTATTTCTCACGTAAAACCGGTTTCGAATATTTTCTGCACGCTCTTTTCGTTTGAGCGTGCTTTGCGGATGGAAACCGATGCGTCGTCTTAAGACATTGTTTAATAAAGGTGCGCCGGTAATTCGTTCCACCAAATCGGCCAAATCCTTGGCCTGATTAAATTCACGTACGCGCTTCTTCAGAAAATCGATAGGGACCGGCAGGATCAAGTCCGCTTCAAGATGATCGGCGATACCCGGCATCCTCTTGATCAATGCACCGTAAAGATCGAATATCCAGCGCTTTTTTCGGAACTTGATCGCGTGGATCAGCGTACGGTGGATATCATCAAAAGGAACCGCCGCCGTTACGTTGCTGACGAAAAGTTTGGCATTCTGACAGACAGAGCAACGCGTTCGATATTTGCCAAATGGGGGAAGCGGCCGGCTGCATGTTTTGCAAAGAGGGCCTTCCAGCATTTTGACCTGCTTCAAGCAGTTTTTGCAAAGAACGTGTTCGAGCAAGTCCAAGCCCTTCCGGCAGATGGAACAAACTTCCGGGAAAAGAAGCCGGGAAGCGGCCCTGGTAAACAGGAAAGTCAAGGTAGCCATACGTGTATGAAATTCCCTACTATACTCGGAAACAGGCATATGTCAATGAAGTGCAAAACATTTTATCGGCCATTTTTGAGGTATCCCCATACTAGACCGGTAATTCGCAAACCTGCCGCTGTATGAATGCAAGTTTGACAAAAGATGCCGATTCGATATAATCGGAAGCTCCTTTTTTAATACTAACCTATAAATGTTTATAGACTTAGCGTAGCTATAGAAGGGACATCGTAATTGTCTAAAGTCACCATCAAGGAAAATGAACCGTTGGATAAAGCCCTGCGCCGCCTTAAGAAAAAGATTGAGCGCGAGGGAGTTCTTAAGATTTTAAAGACCAGAAAGCATTACGAGAAACCAAGCGAAAAGAGACGCCGGCTCGCTCGTACGTCGAATCGGAAGCACCGGCCTTAGTTTTCCCGGCTTTTCAGTGCGTAGTAGGGGCAATTCACCCCGGCGGGGGCTCCACTTTTCACACGAACTGAACCGGCACCTGTGGTGTGAATTGCCCCTACGAAAAGAACTAGGATCACTCCCAAAAATTTCCGACCATGTTTGTTCGAGAGCCTGCCGTGGCAGGTACCTTCTATTCGTCCTCTCCAACCGCGCTAAGAGACTTTTTCGCCAAGCAGATTCCCGAGGTAAAACAAAAAGTCCGCGCCAAGGCCATTGTCGTCCCCCATGCGGGTTACATGTTTTCCGGCGACACGGCCGCCAAGGTGTTTGGGCGCGTCCAAATCACGGATACCGTGATTTTATTGGGGCCGAACCACTCCGGCGAGGGCGTTCCGTTCTCCGTGGATAAGGGGAGTGCGTGGCGAACTCCTTTAGGAGAGGTTAAGGTTGACGGCGTATTGGCGAGTCAGATTATTGAGTCTTGTCCGCATTTTTCCGCCGACAATATCTCTCACAGGAAAGAGCATAGCCTTGAAGTCGAAGTCCCGTTTCTGCAGTACCTGAAGCCGGATGTTAAAATTGTTCCGATCACGATCGGTACCGATCTATTGCGGGCTGCAAGGGCGGTTGCCGACGGATTGGCGAAAGTATTGAAGGGGAAGGATATTTTAATTGTTGCCTCGACCGATCTTAATCATTACGAACCCCAGGATATATCGGAACAAAAGGATAAGGCAGCCATCGATGCCGTTTTGGCGCTGGATGCCGAGTTGCTGCATGAGCGGGTTCGCGATGATCATATCTCCATGTGTGGGTACATTCCTACGTACGTTATGCTGAGAGCCGTCCGCCAATTGGGCGCGACGACCGCAAATTTGGTTGATTATCATACAAGCGGTGAGGTAAGCGGGGATTTTACGCAGGTTGTCGGTTATGCCGGCATCGTCATTGCCTAGCAGCGTTTTTATTTCAGAAGAGGCTTGCCGGCAGATTTTAAGGATGGCCCGGCAGGCAATCGAACACTGGCTGGATACGGGGAATCTGAGCTTGGATCCGGTTTGTCCGCATCCCGATTTGAATAAAGCCGGCGGGCTTTTTGTCACATTGCGGAAAAAAGGCGATCTGCGCGGTTGTGTTGGCCAAATGACCTCCGATGAGCCTCTTTTTAGACTTGTACAGGAACTGGCTGTAGCAAGTGCGTCCCGGGATTTCCGGTTTCCTGCGCTCGATCAATCGGAATGGCCCGGGATCCGAATAGAGATATCCGTGCTTTCGCCGCTAACGCGCATCTTGAGTCCGAACGATATGGAAATAGGCCGTCACGGGATTGTGGTAAAAAAGGACGGGCGTACCGGCGTCTACCTGCCCGAAGTGGCTCCAGAAGCCGGATGGTCCAAGGAAGAATTTTTCAGGCGCTGTGCCAAGGATAAAGCCGGATTATCTGAGGATGAAATTGAAGGAGCGGAAATCTATGTTTTTAGTTCACAGAAAATTTCAGAGTAACGGATGAAATATCAGGCGCTGAAGGGCATGAGCGATATTTTGCCTGGCGAAGTTCGGAAATGGCAATTTGTCGAAAAGCGGACACGCCATTTTCTTGAATCCCGCGGTTTTCAGGAAATTCGAACACCCATCCTCGAACAGACGGAACTTTTTCAGAGAACGATCGGCGAAGCTTCCGATATCGTTCATAAGGAAATGTATACTTTTGAAGACCGCGGCGGAAGGTCGCTTACGCTCAGGCCGGAAATGACGGCCGGCGTGGCGCGCGCCGCCATCGAACACCATTTGCTTCGCAGCGGAATAGAGCGGCTTTATTACATGGGACCCATGTTTCGCGCCGAGCGGCCCCAGGCCGGCAGGCGGAGACAGTTCCACCAGATCGGTGCGGAGATCCTGGGCGCCGGCGGTGCTGAGCAGGATCTGGAATTGCTTTTGCTGGCAGACGGACTGCTGAAGTATCTAGGCGTACCGGGCGTGCGGATTAAGGTAAATAATTTGGGCTCGCGCGCCGAACGCCAAAAATACGAAAATGAAATTCGGAAATATTTTTCCGGTCATGAGAAGGAACTTTGCGCAGATTGCAAATTCCGGCTCGAAAAAAATGTGCTTCGAATATTTGATTGCAAAGTCGAGGATTGTCAGGGAATGATCGAGCGCGCCCCTAAGATGGTTCTCGATATCAGCGAGAAGCATTTTCAAGAAGTGCTGCACGGGCTCAAGCAAGAAGGTGTGGACGTTATCGTAGACCACAGAATTGTCCGCGGTCTCGATTACTACAACTTTTGTGTTTTCGAAGTGACGGCCGAGGGGCTGGGTTCGCAAGATGCGATTTGTGCGGGCGGACGCTACGACGGATTGCTGAAAGATTTGGGAGGGCAGGAAGGCGGCGCCTGCGGATTTGCCCTGGGTGTTGAACGTCTTTTGATGGCTCTTAGCTCCGGCGCAAATCCGCTTGAAAAAATGATGTCCGATCGTACCGTATATTTCGCTTCATCGGTTGGCTTTCCAGGCGCAAGAGAGCGCGTGACGAATAAGGAGAACGAAATATTATTGAAATTGATTGAAAGCGGAATTCGCGTGATTGTCGGAAAGCGCACAGCCGACATTCGCGAGCATTTGAAAAAAGCAAATGAGGCTCATGCGCGCTTCTGCCTGATTCGGGGAAGCGTAGAAGCAAGCAAAAAAAAAGTTGCAGTCAAGGATCTGGCCAGCCGCATTCAAGAAGAAATCGATGAAGATAAAATTGTGGAATATTTCCTTTCCAAGGAAATCAAAAGCCGATAGCGTGCACTATGCTTTTGGCGTAAACCAATCTCAGTTAAGGATGGGTACGATATATTTCAGGCGGGGTGAAACTTGGAGCAAGAACGGCTAGCACATTCTTAATAATGTTCGCGAAGAAGCTATCGCTGCATGAAAGAAGCAAGTCAAAGACTTTTAGAGAAAGCGCGCGAGTCAATCAAAGCAGCAGCTAATTCGCAGCGATTCGCGTCATAGTGGGAAAACATGACCCGGTAAAATGAACAAGCAAGTAGCCATTGTTACTTTCGGCTGTCCGTTGGTGCAAGTACCGTACGACGATTTTGGGGATTTTAAAGATGCTATCGGGTTGTGAGGACAAGAGTTGAAAACATTTTGGCAAATTGAGATGGGGAAACAATATGAGGTCTTTTGACCATGGTTATTTCTTAGAGCAGCCCATATCCCAGGACATGCTTATGACCGTCCGCGTGTTGGGAGAGCACCGCGGCCGCCAGAGTTTGTACCAAGAACAGTCCCCGCAGCTTTTGGAAACTTTGAAGCGCATCGCTATGATTCAAAGTGTTGAGTCTTCCAACCGTATCGAGGGTATTACCGTGGATCGGGATCGGCTTGAAGCGATCCTTGCCAAAAAGACAAAGCCACAGGACCGTTCTGAAAAGGAAGTGGCGGGCTACCGAAATGTC
>JACQQS010000022.1 GCA_016206925.1 Candidatus Omnitrophota bacterium | reverse complement strand
GTTCAAAAGGTGGGCGGGGAGCGGTATCGTTATGTTTCTCTGGATGAAATGGATATCCGGTCGCTGGCTATTAATGACCCGCGCGGATTTTTAGCAAAGTACCCGAGTCCGGTCATTATTGATGAAATTCAACACGCGCCCCAGCTCCTTTCTTATATAAAAGCCGCGATTGACCGTGACCGGAAACCCGGGCAATGGATTTTAACCGGTTCGCAAGCTTTTCCATTGATGAGGAATGTCGGGGAATCCTTGGCCGGGCGCGTTGCTATTCTGACCTTGTATCCATTTTCCTTAAGTGAAATGAATCGTAATGTGCGGGTAAATCTTAAGACAGCGGAAGCTTTCATCCGCCATTTATATTCCACGGAGTTCCCATTAAAGAAATCTCTTTCTTGCGGCCAATGGCTTTTGCGAGGCGGGTATACGCAAATTTTCACTGAGAAACAAGTCTCTTTAAAATTGTGGTTTTCAAGTTATCTGCAAAGCTATATCGACCGGGATGTCAGGGGAAATATAAAAACTGCAAATTTGAATGAGTTTGAACGTTTTGTGAAACTCCTGGCGAGCCGTACGGCACAAGAAATGAATTACTCCACTTTGGCGAGGGACGTGGGCCCGCTAACCCCCTGATATAATTGGACCGCTGATAGTAGAGAAACCAATGGGCGTGAAAGGGGCTGGCAATGCCGTATCGGAAATGGAGCGATGATGAAAAAAGGCTCGTGGTATTGGAGCTTTTAAAAGGGGGTAAAAGCGTTAGCCAGATTTCGAAAGAACGGGGCGTAAGCGATGCGCTCATTTATCGTTGGCGGGATCAGGCTTTGAAAGCTATCGAAGGTGCTTTTAAGGGAAACGGCAAGAAGGCGGAATCTGCTTTCTCTGGGGAACGGGACCGACTGATGCGGATTATCGGGGAGCAGGCCTGCGTCATTGAGACTTTAAAAAAAATTTCGGAGATGCACTGAATGTCACGGAGCTACGGAAATCGATGAAACTGAACAGGGCGCTGAAATACCTGGATTTGAACAAGAGCAGCTACTGTTACCAGAGCCGGCCGCGGTCTGAAGATAAGCGCCTTTTTCCACTGGATGTCGAGATGGAGAAGGCGCTCAAGGAGATGACGGGCTATGAGTTAACGCTTGGCTACGGCAAAGCCACGCCCTATCTGAGGTGGAAGCACGAGCGGATCTGGAATCACAAGAAAGTCTACCGGCACATGAGCATCATGAAGATGCTACAGCCCGGTCCATCAAACGTATCTGGATTAAAAATCGGCGGCTGTGTCTAAGCCGGGCCGCGCAAAGCAACCAGCGCTGGAAAGCGGACATGACGTATGTGCCGACGCAAATGGGAAACATGTACTTGTTTGTGATTGAAGACATCCACGACAAGGAAGTCGTGGGCTCCCAGATGAATATCCGTTGCGGTGCGCAGCAAGCCATTGAAGTGTTGAGGCAGGCCCTGATGAAACGCTTTGGCCGTGAATCAGCGCACGGGCTGGAATTGATCGTGCGGGTCGACCGCGGCTGTCAATTCACGGCCCATGATTTTGCCCAGTTTGCCATTAGCTGTGGGATCAAGCTGGAATTTTGCGGCGTGCAAACACAAATGACAAGCCGTACATCGAGAGCTTCATCGGCTGCTACAAGCGGGAGGAAGTTTACCGAAATCAATATGAGGACTTTTTCGAGGTGGTCGAAGGATGGAAAAATTACCTGGATTGGTACCACAACCTGCGGCCGCACGGGACGCTAAACAATTTGCCGCCGGTCGTTTTTAAACTGGAAAATTCCTCTACTAAAACGGCCTGATTTTTGTCCAAAAATATAGGGGTTGCATCGTTTTAAAAAAGAAGGTTATTATTCAAGTCGGGATGGGAAGAAACACCAAGTACCGAGTGCACGATTAGTGCCGCAGTCGCTGAATAGCAAAGGGTCAACTAAGAGGGCGATTGGGGCGAATATGGGGCGATTAGCAAAGCGGGTCTTCTTTGGATAAGACGTCTTATGGGCGACGGTACGCATGATTCTTAGATGCACGAAAAAATTCTTGGATTTTTTGGGAGTTGCCAAGAAAGAGGTTTCGGTAATTCCAGCCAACACCGAGCAAACACTCCACGATTGGCACGCTCACCTTTTTTATTTGAACCGCCGGAAGCATATTATTTTCAGCCATTCGGTTAGTTTGTTTTCCGTCGTGGCGTTCAACGTTTTTAAGAAGGACGTGACCGATTTGAAATCGTTTTTCACGAAGAATCTGGCCGGATGTCTTTATTACGAAGAATTCAAAGCGGATGAAATCAACCGGATCGTGAGTGCGATTAAAGAAATCGATCTTTCGCTTACAAACAACCGGCGGGTGCTGGGTTCTATGAACGACTTAATTTGGCAGTACAGATGCGGGATTAATTGGCACGAACCCGCCGAAAGCGAGTTGCCTGAGTTTCAAAGAAGATTGAACGAGACGCCTATGTCGATGCTCAAGTACAAATATCCGATCGATTGGTTTCGGGAGTGTATTCTCGAAGGTTCAACAGTTGGTCTTGCAGCGACTGAAAGGTAAAGCGATGGCTAAAAATCTAC
Organism: Candidatus Omnitrophota bacterium; assembly: GCA_016206925.1. GTDB lineage: Bacteria > Omnitrophota > Omnitrophia > Omnitrophales > JACQQS01 > JACQQS01. The sequence goes on along the minus strand of JACQQS010000022.1, from coordinate 19,926 downwards.
CTACTCTCAAACGGGCAGATGAAAATGGGTTCGCTTATAAGGGTAGCCAGCGCCAGATTCAGCGGTATGTCCGGGAGCAACCGGCTAGGCTGAATCAGGTCATTATGGATGGCATTCCGTCCTTAGCGGTCCTCGCACCGGAAGTCACTTGGGTATCCCCGCTTCGCGAGACTGGATACGCGGAGTATTCTGACCGAGAATTTCTGGAGAACTTGGGCTTGACCGGTCAGTGGCCGGTGCTGAAGCAGTTTTGGCCAATGGGAGGGCCTGTGTGGGATGGGCTCGCAAGGCTTACGTGGCAAGGTGGAGAAGGCGTATTGTTAGTAGAAGCCAAGAGTTATCCTGAGGAGTGCCGCAGCGCTTGTAGAGCCGGAACCAAATCTCTCGCGATCATTCAGTCAGCTATCCGGCAAACACAGGAATTCTTCTCGGCTGTTCCAACGCAGGCTTGGCTCAACGAATACTACCAGCTGGCCAACCGCCTGGCACATCTTTATTTCCTTCGGAGAAGCGGTGTAAAAGCTTGGCTTGTGTTGCTGCTGTTTACGGATGATTGGAAACCTACTCCGCAGGCGCTGTGGCAAAGCGAACTCAACACCATTTGGAATGCTCTGGGGTTACAGGTGAAACATGACTGGATCGGGCAGGTTTATATGAAGGTGCTTCCGGACTTGCAAAAGCGCTACCCGGTGGAGAAAACTAGGGAGAAAAGTAAGGGGGAACGTAAGGAGAAAATTCTTCACCGATAGCTGAGAAGCCCTATGCCGCCGACCGGCGCGGCTTGCGGTGTGAAGCAGGTCGGCGATATCGATAACGATTACTTGGGGAATCGCAAACGGTGTTTGGATACAGACCTGGTTCCCCAGCCAAGGTTGACGCAGCAGGCAATCCGATGGTTAAGTCTGAGCAAAAAAATCCGCAGGTCATTTTTCTCGTTGAGCGCGGGTGGCGCGGCGCGAGGGAATTGGCCATCAAACTTGCACGCCAGCATCTGACCTGCTGGCTGATCATCAAAGGAAAAGTCCCGTCGGATGTTCTGGAGATCATTACTCCCCGCGCCGGCATTTCCGTGAGATCGCTTTCCAGGTGGTACTTCAAGCCGATGGTCGCGCTCCTCGTGATCTGGCACCGCCTCTTCGGGTGCTTGAAATGCGTAATCGTCAATAAAGATCGAACCTTATTCTGGATGTCGGCCATTGTGCGCATGGTCGGATGCCATACGGTTCTTCTAAACGAAGTCGGCGAAAGTATCGAGCTTTCCAACTATCAGCACCAAACCATCCGTCCGGAAGATTTAGCGAGTTTCCTTTCCCGTGAAAATAGCTCTGTTCTTTGAACATCGCGACATCGGAGCAAGCGGCTCCTATGTCGAACGCGCGCTCCGCGCGTTGGGGCACACTGTCACTCATTTCAGAAAATCAAACGTTGCCGATGCCCGCGGGCAGGACCTTTACTTTCGGATGGAAGACGGCGAATTCGGATACCGTTTTTCACGCGAACAGCACCCTGTCATCTACTGGACGATGGATACCCATCTGGATTATCCGAGGAAAAAGGTTCTCGAAGAAGCACCGCAGTATGATTTTATTTTCGCCTGCCATCAGTCCGGCGAGAAACTTTTGCGTAAGAGAGGACATCGCGTGAAATGGCTGCCGGTGGCCTGCGAACCCGAAGTTCATGGCCGGGTGAATGTTCCTCCGGCATACACCGTGGCGTCGATCGGCAAAGAGGAGGGCATTCCGCGCAAATTTTTTCTCCAGGAAGTTCGGGAACGTTACAACCCTACGTTCATTAAGAAAGCGCATTTTAGCCAAATGCAGTCCGTGTACAGTGCGAGTAAAATCGGTTTCAATCAAGCCATCAATCGCGATATCAACATGCGTGTTTATGAAGTAATGTGTGCTGGTGCGATGTTGCTCACCAGCGAAGTAGAAGATGATAGTTATGAAAAGCTTGGTTTCATCGATCGGAAGCATCTCGTGATTTTTCATAGTCCGAAAGAGCTTTTTGAACTTTTGGATTATTACTTGTCGCATGATAGCGAACGGGAAGCGATTGCCGAAGCAGGCTGTCGGTTGGCACATGAGAAACATACGTATCGTCACAGAATGCAAACCCTCCTCTCAAAATTAAAGGCAGAAGGAATCGTAAGGGATAATTCTCCTTCCCATATTTGTTCCTAACTCTTTGGTCTGTCGAAACATAAGTTGACTTTTCTGAATACAACTGCATTTTAGTCGTGACTTTTCAGCACTTTTATGCATAATAGTCGGCATGCGGCGGAGCATAGAAAGTTTAATTAGGCGCGATCTTTTGCGCAAGATAGTTTTGGTAAGCGGGCCTCGCCAAGTGGGTAAAACTACACTAGCTAGATCGCTTTACCCGGCAAGTTCCGAATATTTTAATTTTGATAGTGGGGAGCATCGTCTCCTCATCAAAAAAAATGCGTGGAAGCGCGACTGCGATCTTGTGATCTTTGATGAACTCCATAAAATGAAAATGTGGAAACGCTGGTTAAAAGGCATATACGACACGGAAGGCGTAAAACCCGCGCTTCTCGTAACCGGATCGGCGAAGCTGGATACCTATCGAAAGGCAGGGGATTCGCTTGCCGGAAGATTTTATTCCTACCGGCTTCATCCTTTTTCGGTGGCTGAAGTAAAAAAAGAAGTTCATCCGGACGATGCGCTTGAGCGCATTATCCGTTTGGGAGGCTTTCCGGAACCTTTTCTTAAGAACAGCGATGAGGAAGCAAAGCGCTGGCGCCGTTCGCATGCAGATCGCATTTTGCGCGAGGATTTGCTGGATTTATGGCCGGTGCGGGATATTAAGGGAATTGAAACGCTTGTTGAATTACTGCGTCGCTCGGTGGGGGGCACGATATCTTACGAATCGCTCGGCCGGGATCTTGAGGTGTCACCCCACACCGTCAAGCAATGGGTAAGCTTACTCGAAAGCCTTTACATCGTTTTCGTGGTAACGCCTTATTCCCGAAATGTGGCCCGAAGCTTGCTTAAGCAGCCTAAAGTTTATTTTTACGACACCGGCGCTATTCACGACGATACCGGGGCCCGGTTTGAGAACGCCGTTGCCGGCGCCCTTCTCAAGCGGCTTCACTTTCTGGAGGATAGCAAAGGGGAAAAGTGCTCGCTTCATTATCTTCGGGATAAAGAAAAAAGGGAAGTCGATTTTCTGGTGCTTCGCGAAGAAAAGCCCGAATATTTAATCGAGGCAAAGTGCTCGGATCCGGACGTTTCCCGCATTAAGCATTTTTCAAAATTCCTCGGCAACCAGGTTAAATGTGTTTTGCTCGTCAAAGACTTAAAACGGGAACTTTTCCTCGAGGGCATCCGTGTGGAAAAAGCAAGCCGTTGGTTAGCCGCGCTTGAGGCTTAGTTATCAACTCGCCAGTTCAGCGCGAACTCCTTTTGAGCCCAAAAAGTTTCAGGATTTGTTGATTTACGCCTATCGAGTTTAGTAATGTTCATTCGACTCCCGCTTCCAAAGCACGGATATTCCTTTCTATCATCGAAATGTAATCGGCCGATTCTACGTCTGCTCCAACCGACTGCACAAGGGTTACCACCGGAATTCCGGTTTCGCCGCTCAGTTTTTTGGATGTTTTGCCTTCGTTAAACGGTTCCCGGATGACCGCCCGTACATTTTTTTCCTTGGCGATTTGAATGAGTCCGGCCAGATGTTTAGCAGTCGAGGGAATGCCGGGCCGCAGCTCAATTTCGCCGGCGATGATAAGACCGAAACGGTTCATAAAATAAGGCCAGCTCCGGTGCTGTACGATCACGGCTGCGCTTTTGTAGGGCGCCATTCTTTCAAGCCATTCTTTCAGCTTTCGATCAAGCCGTGCATTGAATTCCTCCGCTCGCCTTTTAAAAGTATCAGCTTCGGCGGGATAAAGGTTGGCAAGCCCTTCGGCCAATGTTTTGGCCATCACTTCGGCATTTTCGGGGTCCATCCAAAAATGCGGATTGCCAAAAAGGTGAATATCGCCTTCAGCGCGGGAAACAGCGGCCGGAATTCCAACCAGCGAAATCCCGCGCGATAGATCAATTGACCTTCCGGCATTTCCAAGAAAATTTGGGTTTCCCGCTGCAATGAGCAGAGGATCCCGCCACACCTCCAAATCCAGTCCGTTGTGGATAAATATTTCGGCCTTTTTCACTTTAAGCACATCTTTGGGTGTGGGTGAAATGAAATGAACGTCCCGCTTCGGCGGGGCAACATAATGTATTTCAAATTTTTCTCCTCCGACTTCCTCAAGAAGGTTTGCCAGCGTACTGGTTGTTGCCACCGCCCGGATAGATGCTGCAGCAAACGTTTGAACACAAGAGAAAAAAAGAGCGGAAAGGATCAACGCAGATTTCTTGACGTCATTCCCGCCGCGCCGACCGCGCGGTGCCGTCGGACCAAGCACCCGACCGGCGCTCGAACAAACGGCGCGAAAGCGGGAATCTGACAATTGGTTTGTTGTCATTTTACTGCACAGGATGTTTATGCTGGCCGATGAGGGAATTCGCTTCGAGAAAAATCATTTCATCTGTTTTCTCAACCGGATTGGCCGGTTCCTTGTGTGTGTATTGAACGCTAAAGGACGCAAATTCGCTTTGCCAAAATGTGATGTAAGGCGAGATCGCGTACGTTTGTTCGTACTGATCGGTAATTTCAAGAGGCCGGACATAATCAAAGCGTGCGCCCGCGCTCCATTGCTTGTTTAACCGGACATCAAAGAGCGAATAAAATCCCCACGGATTGTCATTTAGGAAAGCGGCCGTTGATTCCCGCTCCTGGTAAAAGACTTCGTTTTGCCATTTTACCATGCGGCCCGCGGGTCCGTTCCAGATGACCGTGGCGTCCCCGCCGAAAATATGCGTTCCAAACCGGTCATCGCCTTTGGCAAGGCCGCTTGCGTTTTGCTCGCCAAACATTGTGGTGCCGCCTAGTCCGAGCGCGGTGTCATCGTTTAATTCAAAAAAAGTTTTCAGGTGCGTGTTAAAAATCAGACGGCGCGATTTCCCGCCGAAGCTGCGGCCGTTATTGCCGCGAAGCACCTCTCCGGTGACCTCTATCGGAATGTCCCAGGGATTCGGGATCATATTCTGAAGCCGCACACCCGATGAGGAAAGTCCTTCATCGCCGAAAAAGTTCTTGATGATTTCGGGGTAATCGGTGTTTTCGAGATAATGAAGGTGAAGCAAATTAATTTTTCCGATTTTGGAACGGAATTTTCCGGCTTGCCCCTGAAAACCAAACGGGAGCCCCCAGTGCGTGTAGTAAGCTTCCTCAATGTCTATGTTCTGGCTTTCCAGATTGTCATTGAGCGCCAAAATGACGTCGAAGCGCGAGTAAGGATCCACGTATTGGGAAAACGAAATCTCCAGTTCTTTCAGCGCAACCGTGTCCCTGCCTTCCCCATCGGCGGTGTTTTCCGTTAACTGTGCCTGTACATTGCCAATAACGCCGATGTCGGGATTAATGCCTTGTGAAAGCCCTGCTGTTTTCGTTGCGCGCTCGGGTGTTTGCTCCGGCACGGAGACCGGCTGCCCGTCAGATCTTTCCAGAACACCAATCCTCGTATTTAATTTTTCAATAACTTCGTTTTGCGAAGCAATGGTTTTCTGCAGGCCTTTCATGGTTTCCTGCATGGTTTGCATATTCGATTGCAACATTTGAATCATGACTTCATCCGCGCAGGCTTTTCGCGTAAGTAAGCAAAGCGCGCAGATGAGGGGAAATAACAGGAAAATTTTTTTCATGATTGCTCCGGAGTTCGTCATCCCCGAATATTTTTATCGGGGATCCACAATCTTAGATTCCCGCTTACGCGGGAATGACGAATTGTATGTGTGATTTGTCAGCGTGTAGTGCGTGTACTACTACGAATGCTTTTAGGCGAGTACCGGAGGACCGCGGCGAAATGGCGTCAGGGCAATCAGAAGATCGCCGGCCGTTTGGCGGACGACTGGAAAAAAGTTGCTTGCGAGCAGAGTACGGATGGCCATGACAAGAACAAATACGACCGCAGCCACTTTCTTGGCCAGTTGGCAGGCCGTGCAATGGGCATAGTCCTCGTCGCTGCTGTGCTGGTGAAGAACCAGCACAGCAAGACTGCAAAGCAGAAGTGCCGCTAAAATTTTTAGCGTAGGATCAGAAATTCTTTTACGGTTGAGAGTCATAGTGCGCGAAATTTACCACTATCGGTGCATTGAATCAAGAAAATTTCATCATCTAAGTAAGCATGCATGAGTTTTGGTGCATTTGCCCATCCTGTCATGCTGAGCGAAGCGAAGCATCTAAAGGTTTTGAGAAGCTTCGCCGTGTAGAATCCGTCAAAGTTTTCGAGAAAATCATAAGTTTGCGGGAAATAAATCCGTCTGGTTATTAAATTCCTGCTTAGATATAAACTTTACCTTAAAGCAAGCTTTAAGCATTCGTCAGGGCCCTATGCCGACCGAGAATGCCCAGTCCATAATGCCATTTGTGGAGCAGCGTCCGTTACACAGTTGCGTTTCCGCAACCGCAATGAAAGTCTACAAGGTATATATCCACAATGGCTATTGATGATGTATTGAAAATTTTGGATGCGTTGAAGGCAAAGTGCTGGACGTAGCCCATTTGCAAATGTTGCAAACCGCATATGAGCTACAGAATAAAAATATGGATCAGCTTAAAAGAAAAATATCAAGGTTGGAAGTGGAAAACAATAAATTGGTTCAAAGCGCAATGTTAAAAAAGATGAATCGAGATTTTACAAAGACACGCTGATTGCGCATCTGGCTTCATCGTACAGCAAATTGGAAGTCGAAACTGGCATAGGCGAGTTGAATGAATGCGAACTTGTGGAGGTGTAAATTAAACATGCCTAATCTCACATTGACGCGAAAGCGCACTTCTGTCACCGGCTCACTTGCTTCCTTTGAAGTTCTGGTTCGGAAAGTCAGGGAAACGATCCTGTTTGGTCAGCAGCGGATTGAGTGGCAAAAAGTCCAAACCTACTGGAAAACCGGACAGTACATCAACAAACACATCATTTTAAACAAGAACAAGCGCGCGGATTTGGGCGATCGGACGATTGAAAAGCTTGCGGAGCGGATTGACATCGATCAAAGCGTGCTTCAGCGCTGTAAGCAATTTCATGAGAAATATCCAGTTTTTGCCACGTGGCAAAAACTCACCTGGAGCCATTTCCGGCTCTTAATTCCGATTGAGGATGACGAGACGCGTTTTGAGCTCACCGAACGCGCCAATCGGGGCGCTTGGTCGACGGGTAAGCTTGAATCCGTCATTCGAAACGAACTTCGCTACGCCATTTCGGGACCGCCCGGACCAAAGGCAAGCACCTCTTCTGACCTCCGCCTGCTCAAGCCCAAACTGGGCATTCTTTACACTTACCGTCTGATCGAGTCAAAACCGGTGCAGGCCAATCCCGGCCGGCTGAAAGTGGATCTAGGCTTTCGCGTTCATCAACGGAGTTTACAATGCGCGGTGATCTAAAAGCAGGGCATACCGCTTAATTCTAAATCTACCGTCCGTCCCTCCGCGCCAGAAGCGTTAGTCAAGTACGACGGCCAGGATTTTCTGTATTTGAATAACGAACTGCTCCTGCGCGGCCTCGCCAGAAGAATGACTGCTTAACCCTGCTAAAGGCGGAAGTTCCAGTTGTCGGAGCGGTACTTGTCTTCGGCGAGTTTTCGGATATTTTCGGAAGGAATCTCGAGACAGGGTTCTTCAGCGTTCCAGCAGGATTTGAGGCGGCTCTTCACCGCTTCAGCCGGAACGTTTAGATTTGTCAGGAATTCCGTGTGGCTGCGGTTCTTCCGGTACTCCGGTTGTTTTGACGGCATGTTGAGTGCGTTTTCGATCAAATTCAAATCGAAATTCAACAGAAACGTTCCGTGAAACAGCAGGTAATTGCGTTTGCGGCGCTGGGCATTTCCTGAGAATTTCCGTCCGCCCAGGGCGAGATCGCTTAATCCCGCAAATTCTGCCCGGCCCTTTAGAATCAGAGCAAGCGTATCTTTATGCCGGCTAAGCACGTGGCCATTGGTCTTGGAAATGCTTGTCAACGGACCGGATTCCGGAATTTTCAAAATGAGCGAGTAATTCAGGCAGCCGGGCCCTTCTAGAACCGCTCCACCGCCGCTTGAACGCTTGAGAATCGGAATGGATTTTTTCCGGCAGAAATCTAGATTTACCTCCAACTCTGCTTTTTGAGAATAGCCGAGCACGACGAAATATTGGTTCGACTCCCAAAATCGCAAAAATTCCTCGCCTCCACCATTTTCACACATTTCAAACAAGGCTTCGTCGAGCGCAAGATTTTCTTCCGGAGTCGGTAGCGTTAAGTCCATTAATTTCATATATGACCGATAAATAGGTTTGTACAGTTCAATGGCACATTAATATTTAACGTTATCGTGATTACAATTTCTGATATAATTCGGCCTTTGAATTGCCCGCTCCAGGGGCCAGCCTAAATCCCGCGGCCCGCAGCCGAGCGACACGGCAAATATAATACTTGATCCTCTTACGAACCATGAGCAAAATTTCATTTTGGGTGGTGAGTATTTACCATGTCGCAAGTCGAGGAAAACAGGAAGGATAGCGCGGATAAGGCCGTTCAAGCCGGCCGATTGGATGCGGGTTCGAAGCCGGAAGAAATTGTAAATCTAATCGAAGTGCTGCTTAAAAGCGGAAATGAGGAGCAGATACCTTTGGTATTCGGAAAATTGCAAAAGCGACTTGAGGAAGCCGGGATAAAGTTATCCCGTCCCGTGCAGACGCCCTATATTAACACGATCCCTCCGGAAGAAGACGCTGCCTATCCCGGTGACCGTGAAATCGAACGGCGGATTAAAAGCTACATCCGCTGGAATGCCATGGCCATGGTTGTTAAAGCCAACCGCGTTCACGACGGCATCGGCGGTCACATTTCAACCTACGCCTCCCTTGCCACGCTTTATGAGGTGGGCTTCAATCATTTCTTCCGCGGCGGCGGAAATGGTCTTCCGAAGGATCTGGTTTATTTCCAAGGGCATGCTTCTCCGGGTAATTATGCCCGGGCATATTTGGAACGGCGGCTTGAAACGCACCACCTGCATCATTTCCGCCAGGAACTGGCCAAAACGGGGGGACTTTCTTCTTATCCGCATCCTTACCTCATGCCGGATTTCTGGCAATTTCCTTCCGTATCGATGGGGCTGGCACCGGTGACTTCGATTTATCAGGCGCGCTTTTATCGATACATGAAAGCACGCAAATTTTTTAAGGAGGGAACACCCGAGCCGAAAATTTGGTGCTTTGTGGGCGACGGCGAAGTCGATGAGCCGGAGACGCTTGGCGCGCTTACGCTGCCGGTGCGGGAGCAGTTAGACAATTTGGTTTGGGTGGTGAACTGCAATTTACAGCGTCTCGACGGTCCCGTGCGCGGCAATGGAAAAATTATTCAGGAACTGGAAGGTGTTTTCCGCGGCGCCGGGTGGAACGTGATTAAAGTTATCTGGGGTTCCGAATGGGACCCACTGCTGAAGGCGGATAAAAGCGGCCTTTTGATCAAGCGCATGGAAGAAGCCGTGGACGGCGATTATCAAAAGTATTCCGTGGAGCCGGGCAGTTACACGCGAAAACATTTCTTTGGGAAATATCCAGAGCTGCTGGAAATAGCCAACAGCCTTACCGACAAGCAGATCAGCAAACTTCAGCGCGGCGGGCACGATCCGATCAAGGTTTACACGGCTTACAAGGCAGCCATGGGGTATAAAGGCGGCCCGACGGTAATTCTCGCGAAGACGGTGAAAGGCTACGGCCTCGGCGAAGCCGGCGAAGGCAGGAATATTACGCACCAGCAGAAGAAGTTGAATGAGAAGGAGCTTCGCGAATTCCGCGCGCGGTTTAATGTGCCCATCAGCGATGAGGAAGTGGTGGACGCGCCATTTTACCGTCCTCCCGAAGAAAGCGCCGAGCACAAGTATTTGATGGAACGGCGCCGTGCGCTTGGGGGATTTGTTCCGTCGCGCACCGTTCATCCGGAACCCGTTGAAATGCCGTCACCGGATTTCTACGCGGAATTTTTGAAGGGTTCCGGCACGCTTGCGGCCTCTTCAACGATGGCTTTTGTGCGCATTCTTTCCAAAATGCTGAAGGACAAAAAGGTCGGCCGTCAGATCGTTCCCATTATTCCCGATGAAGCGCGCACGTTCGGCATGGACGCGCTTTTTAGACAAGTCGGCATTTATTCCTCCAAAGGACAGCTTTATGAACCGGTAGACAGCGAAACGCTTCTTTATTACCAGGAAGCCAAGGACGGGCAGATTCTCGAAGAGGGCATTAACGAGGTCGGGGCCATTTCTTCCTTTGTTGCGGCGGGAACGACTTATGCCAATTACGGTTTAAACATGATTCCTTTTTATATTTTTTATTCGATGTTTGGATTCCAACGCACCGGCGATCTCATGTGGCTTGCGGCTGATACACGCGCCAAAGGTTTCCTGCTGGGCGCGACGGCCGGCAGAACGACTTTAAACGGCGAAGGGCTTCAGCATGAGGACGGGCACAGCCAGCTCTTGGCAAGTGCGGTGCCGACGGTTGCGGCGTACGATCCGGCGTTTGCATATGAAATTGCCGTGATCATTCAAGACGGCCTCAAACGGATGTACAAGGCCGGCGAGGAAATTTATTATTACATTACGCTTTACAATGAAAATCATCCCATGCCCGATATGCCGAAAGGGGCCGAGGAAGGGATCTTAAAGGGCCTTTACAAATTTAAAGCAGGTCCGAAAGGAAAAAAATCGGCCGTTCAGATTTTCGGAAGCGGCCCGATTATTCTTCAGGCGCTTAGAGCGCAGGAGATTTTGGGCGAACGCTACGATGTTTCTGCGGATATTTGGAGCGCAACGAGTTACAAGCAGCTCCGTAGCGATGCGTTAAAGGCAAAGCGGTGGAACTTGTTCCATCCGGAAGAAGCGCCGAAGAAGTCCTATTTGGAATCCATTTTGGAGAAAGAAGCGGGACCGTTCGTTGCCGTCTCGGATTGCATGAAAATGGTTCCCGATCAGATTGCGCCGTGGGTTCCCGGCGGACTTTTAACGCTCGGCACGGACGGGTTCGGCAGGAGCGACAGCCGGCCCGGTCTTCGCAGATTTTTCGAAGTTGATGCCGAATGTGTTGCAATCGCCGCGTTGTACGCATTGTCTGAAAAAGGTACGGTCCCCAAATCTGTCGTGGCCATGGCCATCAAGGATCTGGGCGTGGATCCAGAGAAGTCCTACCCTCAAATTATCTAAATATTTACTGCCATGGAAATTAAAGTACCGCATTTAGCGGAAAATGTTGAGAACGGCACGATCGTCAGCATTCTCGTACAGGAAGGCGACGTCGTAAAAAAGGACCAGCCCGTAGTCGAGATTGAAACGGCTAAGGCGGTGGCGCCCATTCCTTCTCCGGTAGCCGGGCGTGTCGCCCGAATTCACGTAAAAACAGGCGAGGAGGTTCCGGTGGGAAAGACCCTCGTGACGGTGGCGGAGGACGGTGTTTCCGCGGCGAAAGAAAAAACCCCGGTTGAAAAGGCAACTCTGAAGAAAATTAAGAAACCAGCGCAGGAAATGGCCGAAGAATCTCCTGTTGAGGAAGCGCCGGAGGCGCAAACCGCTGATTCGGGAATTCCGCCCGCCGCTCCGCCTTCCGTGAGAAAAGTTGCCCGGCAGCTGGGCATTGACCTCAGACAGGTAGGGGGCAGCGAGCGCGGGGGCCGGATTACGCTGAACGATGTGAAGGCTTACATTGCCAAATTGCAGAAGCGCGCCGAGGCTGGCGCTGGAGTTGTTCCGGCGAAACCTGCCGGACATGCGGTGCAGAGCATTGATTTCTCAAAATGGGGGCCTGTAACAAGGAAAAAATTATCTTCGCTTAGAAAAACCATTGGCCAGCGCGTAACAGAAAGCTGGAACACGATTCCTCACGTGACGCAGTTTGATGAGGCCGATATTACGAAGTTGATGGAATACCGCAAAAAATACGGCGAAGCGTACGAAACCAGGAAAGGTCATCTCACGATCACTTCATTTGCCATTAAAGCGGCGGTGACGGCGCTTAAGAAATTTCCGCTTGTAAATTCAAGCTTGGATGAGGCTGCGGATGAGGTTGTTTACAAGGAATATTTTCATATCGGCATCGCTGTGGACACGGAAGCGGGATTGATCGTGCCCGTGATCCGGGATGCGGACAAGAAGAGCCTTCTTCAGATTTCCGTAGAGCTGGATCAATTGGCCGAGCGGACGCGGCGGAGAAAAGTCAGCCTGGAAGAGCTCGAAGGCGCAAGTTTCACGATTTCCAATTTGGGCGGGATCGGCAGCGCGCATTTTACGCCCATTGTCAATAAGCCGAACGTGGCCATTCTCGGCATCGGCCGCGGCGGCCCGAAGCCTGTCTTCGTTAACAACAAGCTTGAGGCGCGCATACTTTTGCCTCTGGCGCTTTCTTATGATCATCGTGTCGTGGACGGCGCCGACGGCGCCCGGTTCATTCGCGCATTTGTCGAAGCGCTCGAGCAAATTCCCGAATCGGATGTACGGGCGTCATAAATGCCGCCAGTACATAGAGTGTAGGGGCGCGATTTATCGCGCCCGTCAGTATCGCGCCCGTCAGATTTCAGAAGTGTAATAAATGGCAGATCCTATTAAAACAGATGTAGTGGTGATCGGCGCGGGGCCCGGGGGTTATGCCGCGGCTTTCTATGCCGCCGATAAGGGGAAATCCGCGATCCTCGTTGAGCAGGACAAAAGGCTCGGCGGAGTTTGCATGAATCGCGGCTGCATTCCTTCAAAGGCCCTCCTGCATGTCGGCAAGCTCATCACCGAAGCGAAAGAATCGGGCATTCGCGGCGTGACTTTTCAGCCTCCGAAGATTGATCTTGCCCAGATGCGCCAGTGGAAAGAATCCATCCTGGACAAATTGGGCCAGGGCATTCGCACACTGGGGCGGGCCCGTAAAGTCGAGATGCTGACCGGCCGGGCGCATTTTGAAGACTCCTCGACGCTTCGCGTGGAAACGGAAAAGGGGCAGATTTTTATTAAATACGGCAAAGCCATTATTGCGACGGGAAGCAGACCGGCACTGCCGAAGGCATTTGATTTGGGCAATCCGCGCGTCATGACTTCAACCGAAGCGCTGGATCTGCCCGATATTCCTGAGACACTTCTCGTCGTCGGCGGCGGTTACATCGGTATGGAGATGGGGACCGTGTATGCGGCGCTCGGAAGCCGGGTTACGGTTGTTGAAGCCATGAACTCAATCCTGCTTGGCGCCGATCCGGATTTGGTGCGGCCCGTCATGAATTATGCGAAGAAAGCGTTTAAGGAAATCCGCCTTGGCGTGAAAGTTGCAAAAATGGCCACGAGCGGAAAAAAAATTAAGGTAGATATGGAAGTCGGCAGCGCAAAAAAGGAGGAACTTTACGACCGCGTACTCGTCTCCGTCGGCCGTTCGCCGAACTACGAAGATCTCGGACTAAAGAATACAAAAGTGACTTTTGATGAGAAAGGGTTTATCAAGGTAAATTCGCGTCAGGAAACGAGCGATCCCCAAATTATGGCCATCGGTGACGTGGCAGGCGGCGCAATGCTGGCGCATAAGGCAAGCAAGGAAGCGCGAATTGCTGTAGACGTATTGACCGGTGAGAATAATGCTTTCGAAGACATTGTGATTCCTGCTGTGATTTTTACCGATCCCGAAGTGGCCTGGTGCGGTTTAACGGAGGCGGAAGCCAGGGAAAAGGGAATCCCCGTTGAGATTGCCCGGTACTCCTGGGGGGCTTCGGGCAGAGCGCTCAGTTTTGACCGCACGGACGGCATGACAAAACTGGTGATCGATCCCGAATCGGAACGCATTCTGGGCGTCGGAATAGTAGGCGCCGGCGCCGGCGAACTCATTTCGGAAGGGGTGTTGGCTGTTGAAATGGGTGCGACGGCTGCCGACATTGCCGAGTCCGTACATCCCCATCCGACGCTTTCCGAAACCCTTATGGAATGCGCCGAAGTGTTTTACGGATATTCCACGCATGCCGTTTCGCGCAAGCGCGGGCGCGAAGACATAAGCTCCTAAATATCAGAACCTCTCCCTTTTTCTTCCCGTATGAAACATTTTGAAGTTGAACAAAAGTTCCGGCTAAAGAACCCGGCTGCGCTCCGCAGGCTCTTGAAACACCTCCGCGCGCGCAGAGACTCGGCGGGAACGGAGCGGAATGAATTTTACGACATTCGAAATGAACTCAGAAAGCAGAAGAGCATTTTACGCTTGCGGTTGAAACCAAACGGAAGGGCATTTCTCACGTTTAAAGGGCCGCGCATGAAAAGTCGTTTCAGCAAACGCATTGAAATTGAAATTCCCGTTGAATTTGAGAAGGCGAAGCTATTATTAACGCATGCCGGCTTCAAGCGGGTGTTTTCCTACAAGAAATTCCGGGAAGAGTACCACGCTGAAAAGTGTTTAATCACGATCGACCGCGTGCCAGGCTTCGGGAATTTCCTGGAGATCGAAGGGCGCGCGTGCGGGATTTGCCGTCTTATGAAAAAATGGGGCATCCGCGAAGGGGACCGTGAAAATCGCACGTATCTTGAAATGCTTTTCCGGAGAAAGGCGCCGAAGAAATGCGGTTTTTGAAGCAGTATTGCTGGGCATTATCCAGGGGCTGACCGAATTTCTTCCCGTTTCAAGCTCGGGGCATCTTGTCTTTCTTTCTTCTTTCTCGAGCGTTCCTTTATATGTTCCGTATTCCAACAGTGCAGGATCTTCTATTGCGCGAGACAGCCCACGGTGATACCGAATCTGCCGGCTTCGGGGCGGCGGGTGCGTTGCAGCAAGATTCAGGTTTTGGCAAGGAGCGAGAAATATTCTTCCCGCGAAATCCCGGCGGTTTTGAGGTTATTCAAAATAATGAAGACGGGAATGGAATGGTAACGCGGGATTACAATGGGGCGCTTGATTCCGGGCTTGGTGTAAATCCTGTGATCACCCTCTTCCCTGGTCAAGGTAAAGCCGGCGAGTTCGAAGATTCGGCACAACGTTCGATAGTGAATCGGCGTGATACGCTGGCTCAAGAGGAGAAACCCGCCGGGCTAGAAACTGACTTCACAGTGTTCGGTAGCGATCAAGGGGGGAGAAATCCACTCGCTGCCGGAGCGGATGAATCCTTCCTCCGTCAAGATGTCTTCAAGGGTTCCCATCCGGTCGCTCTCCTCAATGAAGAGGCGGACGGCCTCCTTGAGGCGCCTCCGGGCATCGTCAACGGTGTCACCGCAGCTGGCGACGGAGAGTTCGGGGCAGAAACTTACGAAGGTCTCATTTTCTCTGAAGATGAGGGAAGTAAACTCGATTCGCTTCATGACAACCAAACTATAACACAAGCCGGTGTTCCAGTAAAGGTTGTCAGTGAAGTCAGTTGGGAAACTCATTTGTAACTTTCCCTCCTGCCGGGTAAACTTCATTAGATGTATTGGCCAAGGACAGGCCGGGATTTCGAAGGAGCGAAATGACTTTGAAAGCCCGGCTTTTTCTTTGCTTTTGTGTCACTTTGAAAGGGGAGCCACCCATTGCCATTTAATGAGAAACGGGTCTTAATCGTAGAGGATGAACACGAAGTCGCCTTTCTTCTGGGCCGGCATTTGGATGCTTTCGGCTACAGCACGAAAATCGCCCGCAACGCGGAAGAAGCGCTTGAGGAAGTTTCCCAATTTAATCCTGATGTGGTCCTTCTGGATATTTATCTGCCGGGCAAAGACGGCTGGTCTGTTCTGAAGGACATCCGGCGTCACGATTCCTCATCCGGCGGACACTCGCCCCGTCCCGTGATTGTGCTGAGCTCCCGTGAACGGTTCGAACCGCGGATAAATCCGGATTGGTCAAGTATTTCTTCCTTTGTCGCAAAGCCCTATTCCCTGGATGAGCTTCTTTCCGCAATCGATAAGGCCCTTAAGGGCCGGAACGGTTTCGGCCCGTCCCCCTTTTCCCGTCAGTAACTTACAGACCGGACGCGCAGAAATGACACCATTTCATTCCTTAAAATGATAAAATGTCTCTGCTTTTATTTCTGGTTACAGCAAGATTCTGGAGGTAAGCATGAAAGGGCGCATTTTCATCGTTGCGGCAGTTGTCTATTTTATTCATTCCACATTTTGCTTTGCGACCGAAGAACCGCCGGCTCAGCCGGAAAGCGGAAAGCCGAAGTCATCGGGTGTTACCATCGTTCCGCTCCGGCCAAATGCAGCCGCGGTTTCCAAGAAGCCGGATTTAAAGCCTGCCGGCCAAATCAAGAAAGAATCGCAGGAAACCGGAGGAGACCAGATTTCTGAATTACCGGGAAACGGTGGTACACTCACGCCGCCCGGTCTTGCCGGGAAAGATAAGCTGCCCAAGGGCCTGGAAAAGAAGGACAAGAAGCCCTTGGGGTGGGAGAAAGGGAAAAAGCTGGGATGGAGCAAAGACAAGGAAAAAGAGGCAAAAGCCGGCAGCAAGATGAGCCTTACGGAAAAATGGAAATCCGAGCGTAAAGAAAAAGAAGAGGATAAGTTTTCCGGGAAATCAGCCGGCAAAGGGAAGAAAGGCAAAAAATAGGAGATTTTATGAAGAGAAAAATGATCGCGCTTTTTGCAATTCTGTTTTTAATACTTTCGTCAAGCTGCTTATTTGCGGCAAGTCCGTGGATGAGCAAAGAGACGTATTCGGAACAGGCGGCCGGGAAAGTGGAGTTTGGCGTGAAGAATACCCTCCTCGGCTGGACGGACTTGATTTCCGAGCCGCAAAATTACAAGCGTGACGGAAAGAACGTGTGGAAAGGAATAGGAAAGGGTCTCGTGGATGCCATCGTCAACACCGTCGGCGGTGTTTTTCATTTGGCCACGTTTCCATTTCCATTTGATTTTCCTCTGCCCGAGGACGGCGTCAGCCTGGAATAAAGGTTTCTGTGAAGATAAAAGATTTAATTAAACCGGGTTCGATCTTGGTCGGCTTTGAAGCCGCCGACAAGGGGGAAGCCCTGTCTAAATTGGCCGAAGAATTTGCCAAGCTGAATCCATCTGTGGATGCGGGAAAACTTAAAGATGCGCTGGCCAAGCGGGAAGCGCTTGGGTCGACCGGCATTGGCGGCGGGGTTGCGGTTCCGCATGCGAGTTACGACGGCATCGAGCGCACGACAGGCATGTTTGCGGTTTCGAAAAAGGAAATTGATTTCCAGGCACTCGACGGCAAAGGAGTGCATTTTATATTTCTTTTCGTTTATTCCGGCAGGGAAGTCGGCGAACGCGTCAAGGTGCTTGCCCGCGTTGCGCGGCTGCTTCAGCATAAGCTCGTGCATAAACTGATTCTTTCCGCGCGAAAGCCGGAACAGGTTATGGAGATTTTCGTTGCCAACGATATGGTGAGCGGCAACTAGCAAAAAATCCTAAGCACGTCCGCCAAAAGCACTGGCGGGCGGATCCGCCTCTGGCGGAAAATCCGAAACAAATCCGAATGACCAAAATTCTAATCAGCGGGAGTTCCCCGCCTGTACAAAGAGAGTTTCACGGGAAAGTCGGATTGGTGACGGGTGCTGCGTCCGGGATAGGGCGCGCGGCGGCCAACGCGTTTGCTGAAGAGGGCGCATGTGTTGTAATCTCCGATGTGGATTCTGCAGGGGCTGAGGAAACGCTGCGGCAGATTTCAGCGAAGGGCGGGGAAGCTTTATTTGTTAGAGCCGACGTCTCTAAATCTCGGGAAGTTTCTGATTTGGTTGAGCAGACCGTTAAAAAATTCGGCCGGCTTGATTTTGCGTACAATAATGCGGGAATCGAAGGTAAGCTCAGTCCGACCGCAGATGTTACGGAGGAAAACTGGGACCGGGTGATGGCCGTGAACTTAAAGGGAGTTTGGCTTTGCCTTAAGCATGAAATTCCGCAGATGCTTAAGCAGGGACGCGGCGCCATTGTGAATGCCGCTTCGGTAACGGGCATCGTCGGATTCCGGGGCCTTTCCGCATACGCCGCAAGCAAGGGCGGGATCATCGGACTTACGAAGGTTGCAGCGCTTGAGTATGCTAAATCCGGAATTCGTGTGAATGCGGTCTGTCCGGGACTCATTCGAACGCCCATGACAATGCGTCGGACGGGCGGCAGCCCGAAAGTCGAAGCCGAGCTTGTCGGAATGGAGCCGATCGGCAGAATGGGCGCACCGGAGGAAGTGGCAAAAGCGGTTGTGTGGCTGTGCTCAAGCCGCGCTTCGTTTGTAACCGGTCAAGCCATTCCGGTGGACGGCGGTTGGACATCACAATAAAAAAGCCGGCAGCTTACAGCTGTCAGCATTCAGCCAATCTACAAGATGACCGAAGCTACAACCGAATCAATACAACACGATCTGGAGAAAATTCCCGGCCCCCTGCCGCATCCGATTCTCGGCTGGCGGGGAAATCTCTTCCGTTTCCTGAGCGATCCGCTGGCCTACATGCAGATGCTCCGCCGGACATACGGTGAGATCGCCGTATTTGTAAGAAGGCCGGAAAATAAAATGGTCTTCACATTCCATCCCAAGTATAACCAGCAAATTCTCAGCAATCCGGACCTGTTTAATTCCGTTGGCATTACCCATCTGGGGCCTGAAGGTTCTGCGCATCGAAAAGTGGGGCACGGGCTGCTCAGCATGAATGGCCCGCAGCATAAACAGCAGAGACGGCTGATTATGCTCCCGTTTCAGAGAAATCATATTGTTACGTACCGCGATGCCATTGTCGAAATCGTGGAGGATGTCACCGGGCGCTGGCGTAGCGGCAGCCGGCTGGATATGTTTAAGGAAATGAAAGAACTTACGCGGCGCATTTCGAGCAAGATTTTGCTGGGCCTGGATGCGTCGTCAAAGGCTTTCTCCGTCAGCGCTATCATGGAGAAATGGCTTGAACTGAATATCTCCATAAAGACGCGCCTCCTGCCGATTGATTATCTGGGCCTTCCTTACCATCGAATGTTGCAGCTGGCGGAAAAGCTTGAGCGTGAAACCATAGCCATGATCGAACAAAAGCGGTCGGAGGAAATTGCGGGCAGTGACGTTTTGTCCATCCTCATTCGCGCGCATGACGAGGACGGTACGACCATGACCGACGATGAGTTGATCGGTCAGGCCAATATCTTGTTTGCGGCAAGCCATGAGACAACATCCAGCTCGCTCGTTTGGATTTTATTTCTGCTGGCCGAACATCCGGCAGTTTATGCGAATCTGGTAGATGAATTGAGCGGACGATTAAAAGGCTCAGCGCCGACATTCGATGAATTAAATCAATTATCGCTCTTGGATCGCGTTATTAAAGAAGGCATGCGCATCTTGCCGGCCGCGGTGTACACGTACCGCCTGAGCACCGTACCGTTTGAATTGGGCCCGTATCATTTGCCTGAGAGAACGACGGTAGCGCTCAGCCATTACATTACGCATCATATGCCGGAAATTTATCCCGAGCCGGAAAGGTTTAATCCCGATCGCTGGCTTACCTGCTCGCCGACGCCGTACGAATATTTGGCATTCGGCGCGGGGCCTCGTGCGTGCATTGGCGGCGGATTCGCTACGATGGCTATGAAACTCTCGCTGGCTATGATAGTTCAGCGTTTTCGATTGAGCGTTGTGCCGCATGCCCGAATCAACCGGCATTTGGTTGTTACGATGGGGCCGCAGCACGGCATGCCCATGACGGTGCATGAACAGGACCGCCGGTTTGGAAAAAATCCGGTGCGCGGCAATATTCACGAAATGGTGGATCTCCGCTAGCTGTGCATTTAGGTCTGGAATCCGTTTTTGGCATGGGCTATACTGCATCGAGAGAATAGCCCCGCCGCTTGCGGCGGGGACCAAAGGGGACGAAGTCCCCTCGATTGTGATAATCTGTGAGGTATGGCGAAATGG
>JACQQS010000021.1 GCA_016206925.1 Candidatus Omnitrophota bacterium | reverse complement strand
TGCGTCCCTGGCGAAGTTGCTCTCTGAAATCGAATTGGCGATGTCAAAAAGATAATCTGAAACTTGAAAATCTTCCCCAACTTTGGGGGTAAGGGGCGGTCTCGCACCTACTCATTCATTTATAGAGTTGGGGAATTTCTGTTAAGGTCTTTTTAACTTGACATGCTGTCATGAGTTAAGTATATTGTCGTGCCTCTTTAACAGGTGCTTCTTTAACACAAACCTCATTTTTTCCACAAGCGGTTAGTTCACAATTTAAGAGGATTTGGCATGAAAACTCTCGATAAGATATTGTCACTCGTCTCGAACGATATCGGAATAGATCTCGGGACTGCTAACACACTCGTTTATGTAAAAGGTCAGGGCGTGGTGCTGTGTGAACCGTCCGTTGTTGCAATAGAACGGGGCACCAACAGAGTCGTAGCGGTCGGCGAGGAAGCGAAAAGAATGTTGGGTAGGACACCGGGCAATATTATTGCCGTGAGGCCGATGAAGGATGGGGTCATTGCTGATTTTGAAATGACGGAAGCCATGCTTCGGTATTTTATAAGGCGCGTTCACAAGAAGAATAGCGTAGTAAGCCCGCGTGTTGTTGTTGCCGTGCCGAGCGGCATTACCGAAGTCGAGAAGCGGGCCGTGAAGGATTCCGCGGAACGAGCCGGCGCGAGATCGCCCGTTTATCTTGTGGAAGAACCGATTGCGGCAGCCATTGGCGTGGGCTTGCCGATTCAAGAACCAGCCGGGAATATGATCATCGACATTGGCGGCGGCACTACGGAAATGGCCGTAATTTCTCTTGCCGGGATTGTTTTTGCGAAAAGCATCCGCATCGGAGGCGATGAATTTGACGAAGCCGTTATTCAACATTTGAAACGGAACTATAATCTCATGATCGGCGAGCGTACGGCCGAGGAAATTAAAATTCGGATTGGTTCCGCTTATCCCCTTGAAGAAGAAATGACCATGGAAGTCAAGGGGCGCGATATTTTGGCAGGGTTGCCAAAGACCATTTCAGTAACGAGCGAAGAAATTCGGGAAGCGTTATCGGAAACCGTTGCTTCAATATTGGACGCTATCCGCATTGCTCTTGAACGCACACCTCCTGAAATTTCAGCTGATCTCATAGATCGGGGGCTGATTTTGGCCGGAGGCGGAGCGCTTCTTAGAGGACTTGATAAAATCATAGCCGAAGAAACAGGGCTTCCCGTGCGTATCGCCGAAGACCCCCTTACGGCGGTGGCTTTGGGAACAGGCCGTTACCTGAGCGATATCGATCTCCTCAAGCGTTTGTCGGTCAACAGCTCAAACGGGTATCACAAGCTATTTGTTGAGCGGTAGTAGTTGTGAAGGCCCGTAATACGGTTCCTTTTCTTCTACTATTTGTTATCCCTACCGCATTTTTCCCCCCTGTACAGCATGCCGCTTCTGATCTGCGCCTTGCCGTTCATGAAGCTCTAGATCCTCTTTGGGCTTCTGCCCAGTTTCTCACGTCGAATGCGCAAGGTGGATTGCGCCGGCTGAGTGATATTGTTCATCTTTATCAAAACTATGAACTCTTGCAAGATGAAGTTCAGAAACTCCGCCATGAAGTTGAAATTCTGCGCCGGCTTGAGAAAGAGAATGAGCGACTTAACGAATTGCTTGAAATTAAGAAAAAGTACCCGAAGCAATCCATCAGCGGAAGAATCATTACGAGAAATATTTCCCACTGGTTTCGTTGGGTGGTCATTGACGCCGGGAAAGAGGATGGCGTTAAAGAGCATATGGTTTTGTTGAATGAACAAGGTGTTGTCGGCCGCGTGATCGAAGTCGGCCGATCGGTATCGCAGTGCATGCTCCTAACGGATCCCGAATCGCGGATAAGTGTTGTCACACAGTCCACGCGCGCCGCGGGAATAGCTTCCGGTGACGGATCCAATGAGCGATTGCGTATGTCGCTCATACCTCTGGATGCGAAAATCGAAATAGGTGATATGGTGATTACTTCCGGATTAGGGGGCGTCTATCCGAGGGGACTACTTGTCGGCAAGATAATGTCTATTGCTCAGGACCGGGACGGAATGCATCTGTCCGCCTATGTTGATCCGGCTGTCGATTTCAATATGCTTGAGGATGTTCTATGTATAGATTACTCCCGCCAAGATTTATTGCAGCGCTAGGCGCGGTCATTTTGTGTGAGATGTATTTCTTTGGCTATCTGATTCACAGCCCTTTCAGACCGGATCTATGGGTTGTGTTTCTCGTCTACTATCATTTTTTCTATGATCGTCATCGTATCCTGCTGTTTGCCCTGGTTTTAGGCATCACCCGCGATATATTGGGACAGGGCGCGTTCGGCGCCTCCACGTTCAGTATGGTGGTAGGTGCATTGGTTCTTATCCGGCTGGGCGCTACGCTCAACCGCGAGAGATTTTATGTACAGATGTTTTCGGTTCTTTGTGTGAGTCTGGCTGTCCTGGGTTTTCAGCTGTGTGTGGAGTCCGCGGTTTTCAAAGAGTGGATTTGGGTCAGCCGCTTTGCTCCGAGAGTACTTACCATTTCAGTGATTACCTGTTTGACCTCTCCTTTAATCTTGGGTGTGATGCAGAAATTTCTCGGCCCTATGCCGCATCAGTACGAGCTTTTTAGTTAAACATTTGAAAAAGCGATGGATTCAGCACGTCTCACGTTTCTTCGCAGTGTGTTCCTGCTTCTCTTGTGTGTTCTTGCCGTAAATCTTTTTTTCTGCCAGGTCATTAACGGCCAATATTATCTAACCTTAAGCGAACAAAATAGGATTCGTTTGATTCCGCTGCCGGCCCTTCGCGGGCAGGTATTGGACAGCGCCGGGCGCGTGCTCACAGGCAACCGCCCTTCCTATGATGTGAGTATTGTTTACCAGGACTTTGACCGAAATCAAATCGATCTGCTTGCGAAAATATTAAATCTCAGGAAGAGTGATATAAAAAGTGTGGTGGACAAAGCCAAAGCATCCCCGTTTTCTCCAGTGCTTCTGGAAGCGGATGCGGGGATGGAGGAAATTTTTCAGCTCGAGGAGCTGAATCCGGAGATAAAAGGTGTTTATATGGATATTCACGGGCGGCGTAACTACCCATGGCGAGAAGCGGCCGGACATATTACGGGTTACATCGGACTCATTTCGCGTAAGGAATATGAAAATGGCGATCGCGTTCGGTTTTTATTTTCCGATTACATCGGCCGCTCCGGTATTGAGAAAGCTTTTGACGAGCATCTGCGCGGTTATCATGGAGGGCGGCAAATTGAAGTCAACTCGCGCGGCCAAGTCCTGAAGACCATGAGCGAACGGAGGCCGACAAAAGGCCATGATATTTACTTAACCATTGATGCGGAACTGCAGAGCGCGCTTTATGAGCTGATCAAAGACAAGCGCGCAGTGGTGGGGATTATGGACTTAAAGAAAGATGCTGTGCTTGCGCTTGTTACGGCGCCCAGCTTTGATCCAAATGCATTTGTTATGCCTTCCCGCGCCGGCGAACGAGTCGGCTATCTTAGCTCCAGCGGAAAACCCATGGTGAATCAGGCGATTCAGGGAGGATTTCCGTTAGGATCAATTTTTAAACTGGTTGTTGCGCTCGGCGCGCTTGAGGAGAAAATTATCACACCCGGCACGACGTTTCACTGTGACGGCACCTTTACGTTAAAACCCGGCCAGCGGCCGTTCAAATGCTGGAACCCGGCGGGGCATGGTACGATGAATTTGAATCAAGCCGTTATGCAATCGTGCAACATCTTCTTTTATGAATGTGGAAAACGGCTCGGCGTTGAGAGAATTGCCTCATACGCGCGGCAGCTTGGCCTGGGTTCAACCTGGGATTTGGAATTGGGAACCATGTTTCCGGGTATCGTTCCGGATCAACAATGGAAACTGGACAGGATCGGTGACCGCTGGTATCAAGGCGAAACCATAAGTCTGGCCATCGGGCAAAGCTATCTCCTGGTCAGCCCGCTTCAGATTCTGCGCTTGGTCGCAACGATTGCAAACGACGGCCGCGTGGCAGAGCCTCACATGGTGGATTACGAACGGAGCGGCTTGCATGAAACGGCAAGGAAGAAAAATATGGCCCACATCAACGCCGCCCATTTCAGGGAGTTAAAAGCCGCCATGCGTGAAGCGATCGAATCTTCCAGGGGAACAGGCCGGCTTGCGCGAATGGAAGGCCTGTCCGTTGCCGGAAAAACAAGTACCGCGCAAGCTCCAACCGGCGAGGGGCATTCCTGGTTTGCGGGATTTGCACCTTTTGAAGCGCCTGAGGTGGCTATTGTTGCTTTCATCGAGCACGGAGGCTCGGGCGGCTTGGCTGCGGCGCCCCTGGCGCGAGAGGCACTGGAAATATGGCAATCACAGAAAAATGCGAGGGTGACTAACTCGGCGGAATTGAGCGCATGAAATTGTTTAAATTGCTGCACGTAAAATTATTCTTCTTCTGTCTGTTGATAGGCTTGGTCGGCGTTTTGAATATCTACAGCGCGGACGCGCATGCGGGCGGCCAATTTGCTTTGAAACAATTGGTTTGGCTTTCGGTTGCCGTCGGCGTCATGTTTGTGGTTTACGCGATTGGCTATCGACCTTTTTTAAATGCGGCATTTCTTCTCTACCTATTGGCGATTGCATTGCTGGGGATCGTCCTTGTAATCGGTGTGATTCGAGGCGGAGCTCAGCGATGGATTCGCTTCGGTCCGGTCGGGATTCAGCCTTCCGAATTCGCAAAACTGGTCATGATTTTAACGCTCTCCTCGTTTCTGGGCTCGCGGAAAGATTTGGCAAAGGGTAAGAGCGGTCTTGTTGCCGCATTTTTACTGACGGTTATCCCGCTCATCATGATTGTAAAGCAGCCCGATCTCGGAACGGCCTTAATCTTTCTGCCCGTCCTTTTCTGCATGCTTTTTGTTTGGGGCGCGAAGCTTCGCTATCTGATCGGAACCGTCATGTTAGGAGGATTTTTTGCGCCGATTTTCTGGTTTTCGCTAAAGGAATATCAGAAGAGAAGGCTTCTGGTTTTTATCAATCCGGATATCGACCCCCTCGGCGCAGGTTACACGGCCGTTCAATCCAAGATCGCTGTGGGGTCCGGCGGTTTAGTGGGGAAAGGATTCTTGGGAGGAACTCAGCACCTTTTGGCTTTTCTTCCGGAAGATCACACCGACTTCATATTCGGGGTCTTGGCGGAGGAATGGGGGTTTCTCGGAAGCATTCTTCTGCTTCTCCTTTATGTGATGATAATTTGGCAGATGTTTTCAATTTTGGAGCATACCACGGATATTAAAGCGCGCTTGCTTGCGACCGGAATTATCGCCATGTTTGTGTTTCACATTTTCATTAATGTAGGAATGACCGTTGGAATCATGCCCATTACCGGCCTGCCGCTGCCCATGGTCAGTTATGGCGGTTCCTCGCTGGTAACTTTCTTTGTGGCGATCGGGCTTGTGCTGAGTATCTATAAAGAAAGAAGTGTGTTTTAGTATCTTGGAACACTGGGATCGATTTCCACGGACCAGGCGTCAATTCCGCCGGAAAGGCTTTTCAAGTTTTGAAAGCCTGCATTTTTTAAAATCTCAAGCGCGCGCATGCTTCGCATGCCGTGATGGCAATGAAGGACGATTTGATCGTTTTTGTTAAGCTCGCCGAGACGAGAACCGATCTCGCTTAAGGGGATAAACGTAGTGCCTTCAATCCGGCAGATTTCGTATTCTTCCGGATTTCGAACATCTACCACTTTTAATTTAGGATTTTTCTTCCAAAGTTCTTGTAATTCGGTAGCCGTAATTTCAACGGATGCATCCATTTTCTTCTCCTCCACTTGAGAAGTTTCGCCCCGCGTAAGTCCGCAAAACGCTTCGTAATCAATCAGCTTGGTAATTGTGGGATGCTTTCCGCAAATCGGGCAATGATCGTCTTTATGCAGTTTCATTTCGCGGAATTGCATCTTCAAAGCATTAAAAAGCAATAGCCTCCCGACAAGCGTTTCGCCTTTGCCGATAATGATTTTAATGGCTTCGGTGGCTTGAATCGTTCCTATGATGCCTGGAAGAATTCCGAGGACACCGCCTTCGGCACAGCTCGGCACAAGTCCGGGCGGCGGCGGTTCGGGGTAAAGGCAGCGATAGCACGGGCCTTTCTCAGCATCGAATACGCTGGCCTGTCCCTCAAAACGAAAAATACTTCCGTAAACATTCGGCTTTTTCAAAAGCACGCAGGCGTCATTTACAAGGTAACGCGTCGGGAAATTATCCGTACCGTCGATGATCATGTCGTAGTTCTTGAATATGTCCAAGGCGTTTTCAGAGGTAAGACGCGTTTCATATCCGGTCAACTTGACTTCCGGATTGATGCTTTTTAATCGATCCATCGCGGATTTGAGCTTCGGCGTGCCCACGCGATCCGAATCATGCAGAATCTGGCGCTGGAGGTTCGAAAAATCAACGACATCAAATTCAACGATACCGAGCGTGCCGACTCCGGCTGCGGCGAGGTACATGGTCAGCGGCGAACCGAGTCCCCCTGCACCGATGCAAAGGATTTTCGCGGCCTTTAGTTTCTTTTGCCCCTCCAGCCCGACTTCGGGCATAATGAGGTGGCGGCTGTAGCGCTGGATTTCCTTTTGAGTCAGGTCAACGGAATCCGCCATGATCATTTATTTCCTCCCGCAATGGACGGAACAATCGTCACGACATCACCGCTTTTGAGCGCGGTCTTCATTTGTTTACCGTGACGGATATCCTGATCGTTAACATAAATGTTTACGAAGGGGCGAATCTCGCCCTTTTTGTCGAGCAAGTGGTTCTTAAGTGAAGGAAATTGACTTGTGAGATTTCGAATCGCCTCTTCGACGGAAGCGCCGCTCAATTTTAATGATTCTTGATTGCCTGTGTATCGGGCAAGCGCTACGGGAATTTGTATTTCGACGGACATTTCTACTCCTCGTTTAGGTTGCGGTGTTTCGTACTGATCATGCTTTCCAAAAACTTTCGCTTAAATATCGATCGCCGCCGTCCGGAAAGATGACCACAATATTTCCGGTCTCGATGCGTTCACTATGGTTCAGAGCTGCCTTCATTACCGCACCGCTTGAAATGCCGACAAGCATTCCTTCTTCACGCGCCAGCCGCCGGACCATCTCGTGGGCATCTTCTGTTCTTACGCTTACCTGGTCATCCGGAAAATTCGCATCGTAAATTCCGGGCACAATAGCGGATTCCATATGCTTGAGTCCTTCCAAACCATGAAACGGCGAGTCGGGCTGCATGGCGATTACCTTAATGTGTTTCAACTCTTTCTTAAGCCGCCGGCCTGTGCCCATCAATGATCCGGTGGTGCCCAGTCCTGCAATAAAGTGGGTCACCTGCCCGCCTGTTTGGCGGATAATTTCAGGACCGGTCGTCTCAAAGTGGGCCGTCCAGTTTTGATCATTATTATATTGATCCGGGTAAAAATATAAATCAGGATTTTCCCGCATTAAGCGCTGCGCTTCCACGATCGCCCCATCCGAGCTTTTCCTTGGGTCTGTGTAAATTACTTCTGCCCCATATGCGGCAAGCATTTGCTTTCGTTCAATACAGACATTTTTGGGAATGCATAAGCGAACCTGATAACCTCTGCATGCTCCGATCATGGCATAAGCAATCCCCGTATTTCCGCTGGAAGCATCCAGAATTATTTTCCCCGGTTTAAGCGCGCCGGTCTGTTCACCATGCGCGATCATACGATAGGCCGGGCGATCTTTGACGGATCCTGCAGGATTGTACCATTCCAGTTTTGCGAATATTTTTACGCGGTCATTTTTAGGCGTAACTTGCCGAAATTCATAGAGCGGTGTATTGCCAATTCTGCCCAACACGCCGGGCGCACCTTCGTCCGGCCGAAGTGGCAGGGGTGAGCGGTTCAATGATGTGGGTTTACCGCTCATTGTTTCAGTTGTTGACCCCAAACTGCTCGAGAATTTAAGTGGCGGCAAAACGTTCATGATTCTATAATTAAACCTCATTTAAATGAAGGCGCTTCTATATAATAAGCTAAAGCTTGTTCAGACCTTCAGCGTCATGAAGTAAGGGAATCTATACCCGACAAAATTAGTCTGATTTAAGCTTGATATCTTATTGACTGCATGGCTATTTATCAAGCAGATAGAGTAAAATTATAAGCCACTGCTATTGAATGGCTTATGTCGCAGGAGGCAATTTATTATAAGCCTTCCATTTCGATCTTATCATTGAGTTCTAATCGGGGCGTGGCTCAGTTGGCTAGAGCACCTGCTTTGGGAGCAGGGGGTCGCAGGTTCAAATCCTGCCGCCCCGACCATTCGGTATATTCCGGGAACATCCTTTACACTTCAGTCTGGGCACATGGGTAACAGGGCGTAAATTTCCTTATTTTTCAATGCACCTCAATGTTTTTTTGCCGGGCGCTTGACAGTGCTTTGAGTGCCGGGTACGGTTTAGTGTAGAGGCGAAGAAGCGATTTCGCCAGGTAGTTTGAAAACCAGGTGCTTAAGGGCAAACCCGCTGCGGTGTTTCGCAGGTACACGTTAACCAAAAGGGTACGAGTAATCCGGGGACGCAAAGCCGTGCATCCTAAGGATAGGAATGGCAGGTTACCACTTGAAAAAGCAGAGCAAAAAATTTAACGGAATGTGGTTTAATACACTTATAGGAAGAACCGAGCAAGTGTGTCTTGCTCGGTTTTTTTTTGCGCAAATGCAAAAGTGCCAGGTACTGGCCGCGAAAAGGTGCCAGGTGCCAGGCACCCAAATATCCCAAATATGAGGAAAAGCAAATGGGTGCAATGGATTTGATGGTCATGATGAGGCTTATAGGAAAAAAGAATTTGAAAAGCTCTGAATTTCCCAGTCACTCTTGTTCGCCAAAAGCCATGCCGATAGATAATGTCACACCACATGTCACCCCCGCGAAAGCGGGGGTCCAGTTACTGGATTCCCGCTTTCGCGGGGGTGACAAAGGTAAAGCATCGGGAGAAACGAATGCCTAGACTGCCTAGAGTTCATCTTCATGACGCCGCTTACTACGTGACTTTGGATGGACCCCAGAATGAGGTCATTTTCAAGGATGCGGCTGATTTCAGGAAGTATGGCGAACTTTTGGCAAAGTACAAACAGGAGTTTGGATTCAAATTGTTTGCCTACGCGATCTTTTCAAATAGGCTTGAATTGCTGATGGAACCGAACAAAGAGCACCCCGTTTCACAAATCATGCAGAAAATTACCCCGTCTTATACGAAATATTACAACAGCCGTTACCAGAGAAAAGGTCCGCTTTTTCAAAAAAGATTCCGCTCCGTCATTTTGGAAGAGGAAACCCATCTGCTTCCTTTAACCCGCTTTGTGCACCTTGCGCCAGCCCGCTTTCGTCAAGATGAGGCTCTCAATCAAGTTCCTTTTACAAGTCTGGGCGCCTATGTCAATGAGTCACCCGCTGCGTTAAAAGTGATGGGCATAGATATTTCGCAGGAGGTAACCGGAGTACAAGCGAAGCTGTCGGGAATCGAAAATGTGAAATCCTACCGGGAATACATGAATTTAATGGATAAGGAAGAATGCGCAATTTTAGAGAAAAAACTTTCCCGTACGACCATTTTAGGCTCGGACTCGTTTGTGGCAGAGGTAAGAAACCGTATCAAGAACGGAATGCATAAGGAAATATCTCACACGGAAGCGGCTTTAGAGACGCAGGGCGCCGAAATGGCTGTAAGCTCTTCGAGGTTACTGCCCGTTCTTGGGATCGTTTCCGGATTCGCATTGTTTGTGCTCGCGACCGGATTTGTTCTCCTGCCACATTACCTGAGCCTCAATAATAAGGAAACGGCATCGAGCGAAGCCCCAAAAGCGCCGGCAGAAATCAAATCGGAGCAAGCCGTACTACAGCCATTTCTGATAGATACCGAAAATTTGAACGGAACCATGTGGGAAGTGGAGCTTGTTTCGGTCTCACCGGAAGGTGTTGAAACGCCCATCAGGGATAAAATCAAATTTGTCGGCAAGTCGTTTGAGTCTTATTACTTTTCAAGCCGGGGATTTTCCAGATCCAACTATTCGGTGACCGTTCATGAAAATGGAGTCGTGACTTGGGAAACCATGCAGCGCAATGAAAAAGGCGAGATGATTAGCTGGCGCGGAGATTGGCAAGGAAACAAAATGGAAGGGGTTCTAAGTTATCATTCTGTGGAAAGCGGCCCGCACGATTTTTCATTTATGAGCAGCCGGTTCGGGGTGCAGAAATGAACGGATTAAATAATCAATCATTCGCTCGTTATGGCTGCGGAAGAAGGTTTTCAATGGTTAGCGTTGAGAGGGCTCCCTTGGGGAAACGGCGGCTCGCATCTAAAATTTCAATTCCAACAACGTGGCGATTCTGGTCAAGATCAACCGTGAAGCCTTCCTCGATGTCTACGTTATCTGCCGGTTTCGCATCCAGAAATTTAATGTACAAGGCATCAGCTTCACGATCATATTCAATTTTCATGGCTCCCCTCCTCGATATGACGTTTCGGCGTTACCGTAATAATAACACACCGATCGGATTCTTCTTTAAAGGTGACGCGCAAGACTCGGCCTGTTTCTGTTCGTCCCCAAGCGTGTCGACCCCCATGTTTAGACGACCGAACGAAGCTGGGTTATTCCAAGATTTTCATGACCGCTTCGGGAGTGATTTCATACAAGTGGATCCGATTTCGGGCGTGGCGAGTAAAGTAAAAGGTTTTCACAAAGTCAGTGTATCAAACCAGTGTTTAAATGACAATCACCAAACGAATGGGTTAGAAGACTACTGCGGCGACAAAATGGAAGGGGTTCTAAGTTATCATTCTGTGGAAAGCGGCCCGCACGATTTTTCATTTATGAGCCGATCGATTGGAGTTCAAAATGGCTAAAACTAAGGCGATCATTTGCTCAGCGCTTATTCTTGTGATTTCGGTTGCGGAACTGTACGCGGAAAGTCAGCCGGCTTCAAAGGTTGAGCTAGCTCAGCTAAGCGGCGCACTGGTGAGCAAAGAAAGTCAAATCCGGGTTTCTAAGGAAAAGGAACTCGACGAACAACAGGCTTTGAAAATGCTGGCAAGCAAGGAAACGGTTTCCCTGGATGAAATCGAAATGAAAACAAAAACTCTTTCCGGCGAGGTGAGCGCGAGAGGCCCAAGCGGGATCGCCTTGGTTTATGAGAAGAACGACAAAAAAAGAGCTTCCAAAGAGATGTGGTTCCCCTATGAGGTAGAAATAGAGTTAGCAGGTTACAAAGGCAAATCTGAAATTGCAGAGGGCGACATGGTAACCGTCACTTATGATGAAGCGGAAGACGGAAGCAAGCGGATTTTGACCGGGATCAAGCTGGACAAAAAGTACGATCCGCCGAAAGAGGAAGACGAAGGAGAGGAAAGCGATGAATAAGGGTCTGCGTTTTCCATCGTCATTGCGAGTGCAAAAGAACGTAGCCGGGGCATCTTGCCCCGGATTAGCTCTGCGTGGCGAGACGCCCCGCCTACGCGATCGTCGCCCTTGCGGGACTCCTCGTAGTGACGGACGCCCGTGGCGTGCAACACTTCTCGGACTTGCGGCGATAATCAGTTTTTCCTGCATTTTTAATTCATTCATTCCGAATGCGGAAGCTGTTCAAGTCAAGAAGGTTTACCGCGGCATCGCTACCTTCGAATTGGGCGAGACACTCCAGGCGGTACCTCTTGGGGGTACTGTCGATCCTGCAAAGACACTTGTTTTAGCCTCCAACACCCAATCGGCGGACACTTCGTATGATAGAAGTGGATTTTTTGTAGCACAGCTTTCAGGAAACGACACTATCCAAATTGAGCGCGGAGGTGCGGACGGCAGCGCCTCGACGGCAAGTACGGCAAGCGTGGCCTGGCAAGCGATCGAATTTGCAGATGGCGCACGTGTCCAGAGCGGAATTTCCAGCATGGATAAAGGACAGCTTTCAAAATCTATCACGCTTCCCCCTCTTTCTCCCGCTCTTGATGTCAGCAAATCTATTCCATTCGTCACGTTCCGACCGACGCAAGGTACGAACAACACGACACGGTGGGCGAGGACTCACGAGTTTTTCCTGGAGCCTGTTCTTTCGGGAGGAGCCAGCACCACCTTAACCTTCAACCGATTGGAGGCCAACGCCTCTGCAGCGGATAAGGCGATCCCTCTCGTCTGGCAAGTGGTTGAGTTTTCGACCGATGCCAATGTTCACACGGGCACTGTCTGTTTAAGGGTTCCCACAGTAGCCGTGGGTCCACAATCCATAACCAATGATGGGATTGATCCGGATGGAGCTACCACAAACTGCGGCACCAATTCCGGCGCTTTCAGCCCCGTGCTTTCCAATGGTGGAAATAACGCCCTTCTCTTTTTCTATCCCCAGTATGGATCCGGATTGAATGGTGAAGATATACGCATATTCACCCGAGGTACTATTACGAATTCTTCGACCGCCACATTTACCCGCGGCTATGCGGCCACGACCGCTCTTTCTCACGTTATCATTCGTTACTATGTGCTTGATTTGACGGATGGAAATGCCGGCCTCGGTTTTGGAACTATGGGTTCAGCGGCTAGTACAAGCGATCCCGCGAGGTTGGTTGTGAGTGGTTCTACCGACGCCATCGATCCCGCTACCATCCAAATTACAACTTCTGTTGCTCACGGCTATGCCGTGGGTGATGTGGTGATGATCGCTGGTCATGACACCAATACGGCTGCCAACGGAACCTGGCGTATTCGGACCGTTCCTACGACAACCACCTTTGAAATTGAGGATCTATTGGGAAATATAATCGAGGGAAGCGGGGCTGGAAATGGAGGGGGTACGGGATTTGTTGCAAAATTGAATGAGGTAAATTTAAATACTCTTTTCGGTACGGTCGACTCGACTCGTATGGTCAACCTCATTTCTTCCGCGTCACAAAGCAATACCGCTACCACAAATACTTACGCAGATGATCTTCGGTATATGGGTCACGTTCATCAAAGGAGCGGCACTTGGTACCTTGAAATGAGGAGGGCTCCTGATGGACAAGCCATTAACGCGGATTATCAATATTTTGCTTATGAATTTCCGGTGGTGACTGTGAAATCTCCAAACGGGGGCGGCAGCGCTCTTGTGGTGGATGCTCAGACTACCGTTACCTGGGTGGCAGCCGACGGTGCGGCAAGCGACGATTGGAAATTGCAGATTTTTGACGGCGTAAGCTGGGTAGATATGTCGGGCGTGACCTACGGAACCTGCGGAGCAACCTACAACTTGGCCTGCAATAAAACGGCCACAGGGGCATTGCTGTCGGCGGGCAGCGTCACCTGGAAAGTTCCTGATAAAATTCGAAGCGACCTTAAGATCCGAATTTGGGACGAGACCCTCACCACTGCGGACACCACTTGCGTACGCCGCTGCGATTCTTCAAACACCAACTTTACGATCAAAGGTTCCATCACCAGTGTGGATACCAAAGACGGCGGAGTCTCTTCATCGATCCTTTTTGTCGATGACGTGGATTCGACAGTGACTTGGTCACAAACAGGCAGCATTGGAACGGTTAAGATCCAGATCGATAGGAACCAAGACGGCTCCTTTACGGCAGCGGATGATCCGCCCCTTGCGACGGGGGTTGCCACGGGAGCTTCGGGAAATTACAGTTGGGCATGGGCGCCTCGGGTTTCCAACATCGTGGGTGAGATCTTAAAGATACGAGTGGTCTCAGAAAGCGACGGCACTGTTTTTGGGGATTCGGGAATCATTGCTATCCGACCGAACGTCAGTATCTTTGAACCGACAGCAACCTCCCAGTTTTTGCGCGGGAAAACCCACCGGATAAAATTTTGCACTATGGGAACAGTGGGCAACGTCAAGATTTATCTTTCCTCTAATACGGGCGTCGATTACAACCCCATTGATGTGAACGGCGTCATCAATGGCCCTGGAAGCAAAATTATCACGGCTACTTATGCGGGAGCTCCCACGGCAAGTTGTCCTGGAACGGTTGGAATTGCAGATGAAGGTTATTGGGACTGGCCGGTGCCTTCAGGTGCTCCACTGGGAACCACCAATAAGATCAAAGTAGAAAAGTCAGATAATGCCAATGTGCTCGATACAGCACCCGATCCCTCTGCTGCTACTTTTGAAATTAAAGCCTCGATCCAGCTCACAGGCCCCGCAACGACGGACGGTTTGAGGGTTGAACTGGACAAACCGATTAGCTGGACGGTTACGGGCGGGAGCGGTGTCGCGAATGTCTCGATTAAATACACGACTTCTTGGCCAACTTGCCAGAATCTGCCGTCGACAGATCTTTGCTGGGTTACGATCACGACTCCCGACGCTTCGAACCTTCTCGTGGGCGCTTCGCCTTTTCAGTGGAATGTTCCAAATATTATTGGCACGAATGTGGGAATCCGAATTCAAGATACGTTGAATCCGGAGTTAATTTACGATAAGAGCGGTCCCTTCACGGTTAAGGGAAGGATTGCAACGGTGACCGCGCCCTCAGCGGCTGAGCTTCTCCGAGTCGGTACGAACAAGACGATTATTTGGGACGCGAAAGGGAGTATTGGGCCGGTCGATGTCTGCCTTATGAAGGAAGGGTCAACGGCCTGCGACTTTACGATAGCAACAGCCGTCGCTCTTCCAACCGAGTCAGCAGCGTGGAACAACATTGCGGCCACAGAGATGTGCACAACATGCGAAGTCAAGGTCTTCCTTCCTGGAGATCCGACTGCCGAGAACGCGGATGGGACAGGCGGCGTTTCTAAAAAGTCAGCCATTTTTAGCGTTAAAGGAAATATCACGAATGCTGCGCGCGACACGGCAAGTTACAACGTTGGAGGAAACGTGGCGATTACCTGGGCTGCCACGCCTGCCACGCTGGGTGATTCGGTGCGGATTCGGTACGACTCGAATAGCGGTCTTGGGGCTGATGGTGTTGGAGGTAACGCCGATGACTATCCAACGATTATCACCACCAAGGTAGCCTCAGCGCAATCCCACACATGGCCCATTCCTGCGACTGAACCTTTGACCAATGGGACGAGCAGGATCAAAGTGGAGTATGTAGGTTATGAAAGCATTTTTTCGGAGACCACTACCTTTTCGATCAAAGGCACCTTGACTTTGACAGGCGCCGCGAAAAATGGAGGCGTCGTCTGGAAGATTGGCGAGCAAAACACTATCACTTGGGCTCGAAACGGCTCTTCGATGACAAATGCCGATATCAAATATTCGCCGGATGGAGGAACCAACTGGAATCTTATCACTACCGTGCCCTCAGGAAACGAAACGTATACTTGGTGCGTCGGATTTAACGACGGATGTTCGGGGACGGGCGGCGTAGCAGGTACCGCAGATGACGCGGCTCATACGCCGGGCCTGGTTATTGGTGCGGATAAGGACACCGATATTAAAATCAGGATTGAGGCCGTCTCTGACCCCGCAGGAATTTTTGACTGTACAGGTGCTTCTTGCGCCGCCTTGACATACCTCACCATCCAGAAGCGGTACATCAATGTCGCCGTTCCTTCGCCCACTTTATTCGTGGGGGACAATTCTGTGGCTCTAAGCAATATTTCATGGACGACTCAGGGGGTTACGTCAACCGCGGTGCTTCTCAATTATGACACCAGCAGCGGTTCTGGAGAATTTCTCAACACGATCGTAGGTACTCCGGGAGCGAGTGATGTGGGAGGTTATGTTTGGGATGTGCCGGATGCGATCGGTACGGCCGTCCGCGTCCGGATGAAATCCTCAACTTTCCCTACAGATGTTTTTGGCGACAGTGTGGACTTCACGGTAAAAGGGAAAATCGTTCCCGTCTTTCCAGCCGGTACGGATACGCTTGTCATTGGAGATGCTGTTGCAGGAGGAATCCAATACCAAAAGAAAGGAAGCGTCGGAAACTTAAAGATCGAATATCTCCGCACGGGATGCGCTACGAACCTTCTCCTCACTCCGGGTCCTGTTCCTGGACCTGAAGGGACTTCCAACGCCACTTCATTTTCCTGGACTGTATCCGCGGTGGATAACTGCGGATTAAGTGTCATTGATATCGGTGGAACCAAAAACAGCAAATTTCGATTTACCGGACTGGGACAAACCGGCGCTATGCAGGCTACGGTGGAATCAGCAGGTTTTCAAATACGGGGGAAGGTCTATGACATTTTACCAAATAACGGTGAGGTACTCCAGATTGGCGGGCCGACCTTCCTGATCAAATGGAAGGCAAACGGTAACGTGGGCAATGTTCGAATCCGGTTCGACAAATTTGGAGGACTCGGCGCCGACGGCATTGGTGGTAATGCCGATGATTTTGCCACTGTCGTCACCGGGCCCAATGTTACCTATCCCAATGGTGAATCGGTGCCTTACAATTTTGACGGAGATGGGGCAGGCGCAAGCTGCGATACGGCGAATCCCTGCTGGGAATGGACCATTCCTGATCTTGCGACAATCCAGGGCCGAATCCGGGTGGAAAGTATCGATAACCCGGCGACGCTCACAAATGGCATGGCGACCTTTAAGGTCTCAGATGCCAACTTCAGAGTTCGAGGAACGGTTACGGTCAGTTCGCCCAATGGTTCTCAAAGCCCTCAATGGAAGGTCGGAGATACTAAACTGATTACGTGGAACACAACGGGGACGCTTGGAACTGTTGATGTTCTCCTGCTCTACGACGATGATGGTGCGCCTTATGCGAACACCTTCTCTATTGCTACGGGTGTCCCGGCAGGAACGGGAGGCAGCGGGAGCTACAACTGGGTAAATATTCCTACCTCTGTGGTGGCTGAGACCGCGATTGTGAGGGTTACCCAAGCAAGTGATTCAACGGTCACCGATGACTCGAATGCTTCCTTTAAGATCAAGCCGGTTCTGGCGCTCACTGCGCCTGATAATAATACATTTCAGTGGGTGGTGGGTACGAGCTACAACGTTACGTGGAATCCGCCGCAAGGTTCGGCTGCTTCCCTTAAGATTAATTTTTCCACGAATGGAGGAAAAGGAGCAGATGGCACGCTCGGAACATCTGACGACTGGCCGGACACAGATTGTGTTGCCAACCTAGCGCTTTGTCAAACAAACAAAGGCGGATTGATAACAGCAAGCGTGGCTTCTGCGGCCGGGACGAAATCCTGGACGATTCCTGACATTATGACCAATGAAGGCGTAGTACGGCTCTCCAAAGTGGGGGATACCGAGACCTATGACGATTCGAATTCCTATTTTTACATCAAAGGGTCATTCACGAACGTCCAAATCAAAAATTTAGTTGCCGACCCCCCTCCAGGAACTCCGATCGACCTTCCCATCGACAACGATAAGTATATTACTTGGGATTATGCTGGGAGTTTGGGAACCGTGAACATTTACTATGCGACGGACGGAAATCTGGGAAGTCCAACTTGGACATTGATTCCTGATCCGGATGGCATTGGCCCGCGTACAAGCGGCGCTGGAGTTTCTGTGGGTAGTGGTGGCAACGGATCTTATCAATGGAAAATTCCAAATGCGCCGTCTCCCAATGTCAAAGTCAAAGTGGCCAATGTGAGTAATCCGAGCTGGCAGGATGTGAGCAATACCTCCCCCGGCTTAAACAGCATCATCGGAAGCGTAACGGAAGTAAGTGTGATTGCCGACGGCAACCCCACCACAACCGATATGGAAGTTACGGGGAACAAGACGATTCAATGGAAACCGAACGGCAACATTCCTATCTTTAAAGTCGAATACCGTAAAAATGCCGGTACGTGGACGGAAATCACTCCGCCCGGCGGCTGCGGGGGAACTTGTTATACGACGAACGTAGATTACCGAAGGTGGGTATGGACCAACATCCCCGACCAGATTTCCAACGACATCGATTTCCGGGTGTTGGATTACAACGATCCAGTTAAAGTTAACTGCGCTTCCTACGACGCGTCTTGCAACCCTTCACCAGTCGCAGCGTACATCCTTAAAGGCAAGCTTAGTATTGCGTCTCCCATTTCTACCGATGTTTGGACCTTGGGGACAACTCCAAGTCCATCAATTCGGTGGAACAAACAGGGAACGATCGGCGACTTGAAGATTGAATATTCTGCCACGGGGACCTTTACCACCACCGATTACACCAATGGCTACGTGTTCGCAATTGAAACGGCTTATGCATCGGGCGTTAACGGAAATAACGACTATGCTTGGGTGGCGGGTGTGATCGGCGCCAACCGGAAGATTTCAGACGTGGGTAAGATCAAAATCAGTAACATCACCACGGTCACGGGTACGGAACTCAGTGTGACCTCGGACGCCTTCAAGATCCGGCCGTCCTTTACGAGTTTTTCCTCTCCGACGTTAGGCAACATCTGGTATGTGGCAGATACGACCCGGGTTATTACCTGGGCCTGCAACAGCGGAACCAAATTTGATGGCAGCTTACCCAAAACGACTCTCGAGTACAACGTCGATGGAGGCTCCTATCTGCCGGTGACCGGTGCGGGAAATCTAGATTGTGTCAATGGCACTAACAACTATACGTGGCCTAGCGTAGCAGATGAGAAGTCGAACAACGCCGCGATTCGCGTTTCCTTCAATGACTATTCCACGATTAACTTGCCCTCAGCCATCTTCAAGATTCATCCGAAGATTACCGTGACACCCACGCCGGATGCCACGACAAAACTTAAAGTGGGATCGAGCTACACAAACCTTGTCAAATGGACTTATACGG
>JACQQS010000002.1 GCA_016206925.1 Candidatus Omnitrophota bacterium | reverse complement strand
CTTATATATATGCATTTCCAGGCAGCGCTTTAACACTCTATTAACCAATAAGCACATTGTTACTCCGCAATTTGATGAGAAAAAGAAGAGGGACGAGGTGCTTCTTTTTTATATTAATTAAAATTTAATGAAAGGTTATCAAAAGATTTAGATAATGACGACCAACATTAAGCTGTTGTTAAGAGTGCACCTCATCTATACGGGCATACTTCTCGCCTCGGCGGCATTGGCTAATGCGGGCGATGTCACGCTCGTACAAATTGGGCCGCAATATGTCGATCCGGCGCTCGCGCCATCCGAAACCGCCAACATCACGGTTGTCGCTTCAACTCATGAATACCGCATTTCTCTTTATGCTTCGGACTTAAGTAATCGGTACCCGCTGGAATTTTCGGAGAAAATAACCGGGGCGAGTAAACTTCCAGCGAATTCCCGTTTCAGAAAAATATCGGATGTTGAAGCTGAGTTGATCATTACGGTACCTGAATCAGATGTTTTGCCGGCCGGTTCCCGCAATTACTCGAATGTCGAGATTGAAGTGCGCAATGCGGTTGGCATAACAGACGCAGCAATTTTGAATCTTACCGCGATCATTGACGCCGCCAACCCCAATACGATGGATCCCCGAATCGTTTCTTTTAAAATCGCGAATCCGTTACAGCCGCTTACACAAATGGTGGCTCAGTCTGGGCCGGGCGGAAGCGCGACGCTGGCAATTCGCGGTACACTTTTCGATAATCCGGTGACTATAGAAATTCGTGGAGCGCTTGACACCGGGTTAAATGGACCTCTCACGATGACTGAGGTAACGGGGTTGTTGCCGTCTGATTCTGCTCAATTGAATCAAATTTCAGGCACACAGACAAATCTGATTTGGAGTACTCCATATCCCGAGGGGACGTATACGCTGGCAATAAAAGCAGCAGATCCGCAGGGTCATTTTGATACGGCATTTTTAAAGCTTGTGGTAACGGTAAGTGACAGGATTGATATGCTTGATGCGAATGGGGAGGAGCTTGCGGAATGGACGCCATTAATGCGCGGTAAAGATAAACTTTTCGTGCGAGTGATTGATCCCGACCTTGCTATGAGAGCGGTGAGTCTTTCAAGTGGTAATGTAAAGCTAACAGCTGGCGCTCAAGTGCTCGGATTTGCACTGAATGAATTCCCCTTAGCCAGCGGCATTTATACAAACTGGCCGAGCGCAGGGATTGAATTCACTACACCTGGTCTTGATCCGGCAGGTACCGAGGTTGCAGCGGTAACAGGGGAAAGATTGACACTCGAATATTATGATTATGATAGCCTCGCACTTGGTGACACAACCAATTATTTGACATCCAATATCATTTATGTCAACAACACTTCAAGCGCATTAAATGTTTCAAATTCACTCAGACGCACGCTGGGTCCGAACGCGGCGCGTCCCGGTGATATTATCAAGTTTATGCCGGATCTCGACCTAAGCACTTCAGATGTTTTTGATCGCATAATAAACTTGGGAACGAACACCACCTACGTTGCAGGACGTGGAATAATAATTGACGGCTCTGATTTCATGCTCGACCCACAGCCTATCGAAATTCATCATGACGGAGCTGGATCATTTGTAATTCTCGCTGACGCCGTTATCAAGGGAGTGAAGTTCGTACACGACAGCGTGAGCGGTGGAACCAATGTCCTTATCTATGATTCAATTTACGCAAATGGCGGCGGCTTACCTTCAACGTGCGGAACCGCGCCTAACTCACTTCCTGCCGTTGTGACGTTAGGCGGCACTAACGCAAATGAAGCTGTTGTGGTCGAAGGGGCCGATATGGGTATTCTGATAAGAACGGTACTGACGGGATCGCGTGTGCGAATTTTAAATTCTCATGTTTTGGGAACGCGGACGCACGGCATCGCCGCGTTTGACATTGGAAATAACGGAGTTTATCCGGCGGGCGAATATGCGCTTCAAGTGTCAGGGACCGTGGTCGAAAATGGTCAGGGAACCGGTATCGAACTATTTAATTCAAGCAACGTTCTCATCGATCAAGCATCTCAGGTAACGGGTAATTCAAAAGAAGGTGTCCATCTGAGTTCACGCAAAGTAGCTGCATGGAATTGCCAGGACGGCGTTCCTGCCGATTATGCGACCGCATTTTGTCCTGGAGCGGGCGGCGAATGCGGAGGGGGCGACTTCGATCCTGACCCAACTTATTGCGACGCAAACAACTTGCCGGATTGGATGTGCGGCGGCCGGGATTGTATTCCTGCACCACCGGATTGTGTTCCCATGACGCAAAGTGGTTACGCGGTTATTCCAAAAACAACTAAAATAACTCTGAAAAACAGCCGGGTCAGTGCAAATAAATGGGGTTTTTCTTTTTCAATTCCGGAAAATCTATTGGCAACCGCTTCTGACCCGAGGCCGGAATTTAGCGATATCGCCATCGGCATTCCTGGGTCGGGAAATACCATCGCTAATAATGTTGGAGCTGGTGATGGCGGCGCTATTGATTCTCGAGCACTTGTCACTCCGGGACTTCCGGAAGGCACTGTGATCCATGATCAGATCACATGGAAAGAAAATATCTATTACGGAAATTCGGCAGGCATTCTTACTCCAAGCGACGTTCCCCCCGTAGCAGCCGTTACCTCAACGCAGTACGACGCTGGAACAGGTAAAATCATCATATCCGGGACTGGGCAGACGGGGGACGAGCTTCAACTGTACGTGAGTAGTCCCGGTGAAAATCAGGGGCGATTTTTCATTCCAACCATGCCGACAACCGAATTGACATGGAACGGCACGACATTTACATTTTCTATCACAAGATTGAAGATCCAAAGCCTCGTCGGTGCAGATCCATTAAGCGCGCCCTACGCCTATACGGTAGTTAAAACTACAAATCAAGCAGGAAATATCCACAGCTCGGCCTTTTCTCTTCCCGCAACGGTTACCGCCGGCACTGGCGCGCTGGACCACTTCTCCGTAGAACCATCTTTGGGCACGCAGACGGCCGGCACCGCCTTCAATGTCACGATTGTCGCTAAAGATTCCAGCAACAACACAATTACAGCCTATAGTCCTGCCGG
>JACQQS010000020.1 GCA_016206925.1 Candidatus Omnitrophota bacterium | reverse complement strand
GATAGCTGTCCTTCTCGCACTTTCTCTGCCGGCTACGGAACTCTATGCCTATGTGCCGTCACTCGCCAGTCCTTTTCCTGCCGGCCCGGCAGCAATCTTGGTTGATCAAATCACCATTCCGGGCGAACTCGGCACCATCGAGGAGGTCTACCAAGGTAAGTCAAATCAGTTTGTCATTTTCATTCAGGATGCCCACGTAAACCACAGCGCTCAGAAGAGCATTGCTTCCATCATCCAGTACCTCACCGCCGAGCACAGCATTTCGCTTGTAGGTCAGGAAGGCGGCGAAGGCGAAATAGACACCACCCTTCTTCGCGCCTTTCCTATTCAGGAAGTCAAAGAAAAAGTCATGGACCGTTACCTCCGCCGCGGGGAGATCGGAGGGGCCGAATATCTATCCATTACGGGCAAAGAAGAATTCAACCTGGTCGGCGTAGACGAGCGAAAACTCTACAAAAAGAACCTCGCCCAGTTTTTGGCCGTGTTAGACATTCGCCCGGCAGGGCTTAACTTTGTCCGCTCCGCGCGAACGGCCATGAAAAATCTCCAAGATACCGTTTACTCCAAACCTCATCGTGAACTTAACGAGCTCCTGGCGCGGCATCGAGCCGGCCAAATAAATTTAGATGCGTTCTTGGCTCAGTTGCAAAAGGCCGCCATTTCATTGAACGTTGATGCAACTTCCTTTCAAGAACTGACCTGTGTAATGAAATTGCTCGCGGATGCAAACGCGTTGTCATTACGAGCCCCCGCAGGGGGCGAAGCAATCTCAAACCCCGAACGTCTTTTTCTTGATATCGAGAACCTGACCTGCACTTTAAAGAACAAGCTTGCCGAGTCATCTTTGGAACAAAAGCTTGTTCGTCTCGAAGAATATCTCCTTTTGCTTGAACATGGTTTCAATCTCGAACTTTCACGCAAAGATGCCGTGCGTCTTGAAGCGTTGCATGAGGAATTTACGCACGAACGCATCTTGTCGTTTCTAACAGATACTTCCAACAAGCATCGCCTTAAACCTTCGTTGGGAAAAGCCTTTGATTTGCCCGTCGATGACTATTGCAGGAAAATCGCGGACTTCTACCGCACCGCCGTTGAACGAGACCGTGTTTTGATTGCCAAATTGCGCAAAGCGATGCGTAAGCAAAATGAGAACACGGCTATTTTGGTAACCGGAGGATTTCATAAAGAAGGCATCACGAAAAAATTGCGCGAAGCGGGAATCTCTTTTCTTCTCGTCACACCCAAAATTACTGAAATCACTACGCACGAAGAATATCTTCGCATCATGGACCGCCACCGCACATTAATGAACCTCCCCGAGCGCAACACCCTTATGCCCCTCGCACCCGAAAGCGACCTCTTCCTACGCGCCGACTTTCAGACCAAAGTTCTAGCCGAAATGATGGCTGAAACGAATAGCCCGGTAGACTTGGCCGATGAGCGGATCAAAGCGTTCCCGAATGGGAGGGTTGCCACGACCAATGACATTCTGGGTCGCGCCGGTATTTGGTACCGGAGAGAACGAGTCGAACCGGCAAAATCACTAGAAGAGAGCCGCAACCGCCTAGTTGACGTGATGAGTACAACAACCAGACTTCCCAAAGTACTCACCTTAACTGAGTCTGAAACAACGAGGGGCTTTGGCGCCGTTGGAATATCTGATCCCGACGGTCCTGAAAGAATGATAGAGGAGCTTGCCCGAATCGGTGACCTTCTCTCGGATGGCGCATACGAAGATGCGGCTAATGCCATTGAGGGCCTTTTTGATTTTTCAATTATTGATACTGAAGAAGCTACCGAAGTTTTCTTTCGTTACATCCTGGAACATCTTGAACATCTTCATCTATGGCTTTGGGGCGTTGGTATGAAGCACTTGCT
The DNA here is from genome assembly GCA_016206925.1 of Candidatus Omnitrophota bacterium. GTDB lineage: Bacteria > Omnitrophota > Omnitrophia > Omnitrophales > JACQQS01 > JACQQS01. The sequence continues at coordinate 2,294 of JACQQS010000020.1, read as the reverse complement.
CACATTTCTTAAAAGATCACCACGGCATTCCCAATTAATTGAGCAATTCCAGAACATGTTGCAAGACTTGCGAACGGTCATGGGAGAAGACAGCGACAAGAAGCTCGGTTGGGCTGATTTCCTTGCTTCGCGCCGTAGAGAGGAGGACTCCGCTACACCCCGAGAAGCCGCGGCCATTGCTTCCACACTCAAGTATATTCAACAGGAAGGCCACGCCACGATACCGGCCGACCGCATGATCGTAGAAGATGTGAGGAAAAAGGATGCTCGGCTGCTTATTCACACGCTGATTCCCTCTATTGCCGCAAATGAAAGAAAGTCAATGCTGCTTGCAAAACATATCGCAGCCCTCATTAAAGAGGCAGGAATAACAGATATTATTTTTGAAATCGATAACCGATGGCGGGAAAGACTGGAAAAAGAGGAGAAAAAGCTCAAACGATCTCGTAAAAGCCTTCTTAGAATGATCGATCGGTTTAAAGCAGGCGGCGGCATCAATCTTTCGCCCGGCCGGGTGATGATGATAGGCGACGAGGACGACCCCGAAAGGATAATATTGGACGCTTTCTTTCTTCATGTGGCAGATACGGTCGGCCGAGAAGCAATTCAAGACGTCCATTTTCATTTCCCGTTTTTGGGACCGAAAGGAAGTGTTCAAGATAAAGCGGGTATTGGAGAAGCTTCGCCCGAACTGATGGACCTTCTTACGAACGAGATTTTCCCAGAGCGCCGTAAAGCGATTCTTTTTGCTCAAGGTGACTTTGCGTTCAAGGAAAGGGCAAAGACAGATCGTGGTATATATGGCGAATCTCTGTACCAGGCAATTCGCCGCATAAACCCTGCGTGGGCTCTACGAACGCAGATCTATGCGATGATAGGAGAACATCACTTTACAGGAAAGAAAATTTTTCTCCTCGCTGCTGCTGAACAACTTCGCCCTCCTGCACCTACCGAAATAGGTTTTACTTTGGGCGTCCGTATCGACCCTAAAACTTCCTTCAGTACGCAACCTCCTGATGTATCACCCTTTTCGCAACGTTTAAACCCTCTTCGAGAGGTTGATGGAGCCATAGTATTTAGGGTGTTTGATGAACCTTTTGATGACCGCGGTATCTCTTTTCAACCAGAACCCACCGAATCTGTAGAACCGCCTGTGCCTGTTGTATCTCCAGAACCGGAAGGAGTACTCGTTGGAGGCGGCGGGCCCGCCGATCGCTCGAGTGGCTTCGGCGTAAGTGAAGAAGCGGCTGGCATCCTTCCACTTGCGGAGGACGAGATTGCCGTAACTGATTCACAGATTCCAAAGCACTTCGTAGGTAAGGGCATGGATTTACTGAGAAAATTCAAAGAAAGGTTGCCCGATGTGAAAACTTTTAAGGGAAATCAAATTGTTCTTGGTGGAGTGACATTTATCCGAAGGCGAACAGGTGTTCACACCGTCTGGGCTTTCAAAGATAGAGATAAGGAAAGAGTAGCAAAACATTTTAAGCTCAAGGTTAGACGTAATATTCCTGAAATTGGCAAAGACGAAATTGCAGTTACTGAGCCGGCTTTAGAGAAGATCTTTGTTGGCACGGGAAGAACTTTCGTTAAGAAATTAATGTCGAAATTACCAGACCCGTTGAAGACAGAGAAAGAAACGATCAACGTTCGTGGCGTACTTTTCTCGCGGAGAGAAATTCGTGGATGGATAGTCTGGGCTTTTAAATCAGTGGATATAGGAAGCGTTGCAGAAAAATTTGGCTTGCAAGTTAGACAAAAAGATTTGCAAGAACCCGGCACAAATGAAATAGGAGTCACAAAGCGTAGTTTACGTGCAGTATTTGTAGGAAATGGCGGGGTACTCGCGAAGCTGGTTGGTTCCGTGTTACCCGATCCTAAGGCAGCAAAGGAAGAGCACACAACGTTTAAGGGGATAAAATTTTATAAGCGAGTTGGTAAAAACGGTGAAATAAATTGGTATTTTAACGAGAAGGATACACAGAAAGTGGCGGATGAATTTGGTCTGAGATTGCGTCGTGATATACCTGAACTGGGTGAAGATGAAATCGCTGTTTCTCAAACTGGGTTGGCCAAGTGGTTCTTTGGCGCACCTTATAAATTGGCACGTCGGGTGAATTCAGAGATCGACGATTCGGCGAAATCTACAGAAGATTCGGCAATTGTCGGAGGAATAACTCAATGATAGGTAAGCCACTGGTTTGACCAGTGAGACTTGAAAAGGCTTGGCCTTACAGAAGGAAGTATAAAATATCCTCCTCCGTGGCAAAGACGGTTGTGAGAAACCACAGAGG
>JACQQS010000019.1 GCA_016206925.1 Candidatus Omnitrophota bacterium | reverse complement strand
GTACGTTTCCATCCAATCCTCCTCTGTGGTTTCTCACAACCGTCTTTGCCACGGAGGAGGATATTTTATACTTCCTTCTGTAAGGCCAAGCCTTTTCAAGTCTCACTGGTCAAACCAGTGGCTTACCTATCATTGAGTTAATTTGATATCGAGGGGAACGAAAATCGCTCCCGCGCGAATGACTCCAAACAAAGCAATGCCCCATTCCGGTCTTGATTCAGAAAGAATGGCAACACGATCTCCCTGTTGAATTCCCCGTTCAATCAAATGACTCGCAAGCAGACGGGCTTTTCTTGAAAGTTCGCTATAAGTGAGCTCCTTCCAATGAAATTCTTCCTTCAGAAAAAGCGCCGTACGAGCGCCGTACACGTCTGATTTAGATTGCAAAAGCGAGAGAACACTTTCCTGATAGATTCTATCTTTTTTTGCTTGCTCACGTCGCTCCAGAGCAGACTTCATGAACTCGATGCGATGTTGAATGTCTTTGACCAGTTCTTTTTCATCTTTGTCCTGGCGTGGAATCGGTTGGCCGAATTGAAGGATCAGTTTGCGTGGCTTTGGAAACCAGCGTCCCCAAGGCCAAGCCTCATAGCCTCCCTGAATCACAAAGGGGACAATGGGAGCGTGGGATTCGGTCTGAAGCCGAGCGACGCCTCGGCGGAAGAGGCCTATTCTCCCGTCTCGACTTAATTCACCTTCTGGGAAAATGCCTACAACTTTTCCACGTTTTAGTTCCTCAATAGCTACCGCTAAATTTTTATCGCCTCTGCCTTTCACCACCGGTATCACACCAACAAGCCGAACAATCCAGCCAATGACGGGCCAACTCAATACACCTTGAGCCGCCAAAAATCGAATGGGCCTGTTAAAAGCTGCGACGAGAATAGGAATGTCTAAGAAACCCGTGTGATTTCCAGCAACAATAACCTTGCTTTGATACTTTAAGTGTTCTTCACCTTCGACCTCAAACGAAAAGAATAAGCGCAGAAACATCCGAATGAGAAAGCGCCCTACTTGATAAGAGAAGCTCGTATCTATGAGCAAAATCAAGAAGGCCAAGCTCAAGCTGACGAAAGAAAGGATTTTGAAAACAATGAATGGAGAAGCGATCTTCAAAAGCTGGCTGACTGCCAGTAGAGATAAAAGAGAAACACCGTTGGTCAAAACCGAACGAAATCCGAACACTTTTCCGCGGAAGCGATTGGGAGTAGCTCGTTGAAGGAGCGTATCAACAGTAATCAAGATGACTGCGTTAGAAGACCCGAGAAGTATCAGCCAAACCCAAGCCTTTGAAAATGACGTAACCATAGGGACGGTCGCTGTGGTAAGAAAAATGATCAAAAAGGCAAGAATAATCAATGCATTTGTCTTCAACCATTTCTTCAACCAAATGGCAGCAAACGATCCTGCTATCATTCCAACGCCAAGCATTGTCAGAAGCCGACCAACGCCTTCGGTTCCCAGTTTGAAATAATCGACGGCTAAGACTGTGAGAGAGATGTAAAAAAAAGAGGATAAAAGAGACAACACGCATGAAAGAAGCATCCAGCGCCAAGCTCTTTTATGGTTTTTCAAATATTGCCAGACTGATTTGCAATCAAACACCAACGTAGATTCAGATACTTGGCTCGAAAAATCAGGGCTTAACGTTGGGCAAATCCAAAGAATCGCAAGACCGGAAATAATATAAGTGGCACTATTGATCAAAAGACCTATCCGCGGTCCCCAACTTTCAATCAAAATGCCTGCAAAATAAGTCCCGATCAAAGTTGCGATAACACCTGATCCAGAAGTTACAGCATTGGCTGCTTGAAGTTCTTCAGCCTTTACGAGGCTTGGGATTGCCGCAAGTTTCGCCGGGTAAAAGAATGCTGAGCAAGTGCCCACCATAAAAATGATGGCGTAGATCCAATACGGAGACGAAGCTGTCTTATAAATGAGTAGTGCATGTAAGAAAACAAGGATTGCGCGAGTGAAGTCACTCGAAACCATGACCCACTTTCTCGGGAATTTATCGGATAATGCGCCAGCAAATTGCCCGAATAAAAAAGATGGGAATATGATAAGAAATGTGATCTTGGACATCTCGGAACCCGTTTCCTGATGAGAGAGAATAAGCCATCCGAGGAGTGCCATTTGAGCAACGCGATCTCCAAGATAGGAGATGATCTGACCTATCCAAAGCTTTAAAAAATCATGATTCTTAAAAAGGGATGTGATCCCCGATCTTCGTTTCATTGACAAGAGAGCATTGGTTTTAATTTCGTTGTTTTACAGCGATTCCGTCGATTTCAAAAAGAAGATCGTTCCGGCAGACATCAGCATAAACTGGGACAAACGGAATTCCGTCCAACCCCAGATATTTTGTGATATCTCGAAAAGTTTCATACACTTTTTTATTTTTACAATAGGCTGTGGTCAAAACCATATCACGCAGATGCACTTCTTTGGTTTCAAGCAAAGCTCCTATATTGATCAAGGTTTCCGTGATTTGTCCTTGCTCATCGTGCAAATAAATCGTTTCGCCTTTAGGATTGATACTGGCTGTCCCTGAGATATGAAGAAGCGAGGCTTGATCGATTTTAATTTCAACCCCCCGGGAAAATGTGGCTCCATATTTTCTAGCCTCATTTTGACGTTTGCTTCTCATATTAGACACAGATCCGATGCGTTTTTTCTTGGGGGAAAACCCGATTAGATCAATAAAAATTTCTTCGTCGGGTCTACCTCGGCCTTGAATGCCGGTGCTGGCAGGCAAATAGTGCTTGTCTCTTGAGATCAAACCAAATTCCTGAAAGTATTTTGCCCGGATCTTATTAAACTGTTTATACCAGTGCAGAATTCTCGGAAAATATATCCAGGTTCTAACAATATTCTGCGCCGTAAGCCCAAAGCGACGAAAAATGTCCCGGCACTGTTCGATAATGTATTCCGTCTGCTTCGCAGGCGATTGCTCTAGAGATTTATCGCCTCTGCGTAGACCCGAGATTCCCGATAGATAAATCCCTCTAAAAGATCTGGTTTCGAGTACACGGCCTATGGGCTGCGAATCAAAGAAAATCGTATCCACGTTGATACTTTTGTCCGATTGCACAACCCCTATGATTTGAACGCCGGCGATTTTCCCGCCGATACATGGATTGCTTCCGATGTAAGTAAAAGGAATGTCCGCCGTTTTATAGTGAGCTCGAATGGAGTGAGCCCGAATAGCTGAGATACCTGTGCGTAACGAAGCCAGGCCGTAGACTTTCTCTAGAAGAATCTGGATCTTTTCCTTTCTCAAAAACTGGTACAGCCTTGAAAACAAAAAGCGGATAGTCGTGTCTTTCTGGATGGGTTTATTCGGCAATACCGTGATATACGCGGCTTTCCATTTGCGATATTTCATTTCACATACTTCGACTGATATGCCGTGATCCCAATGAATCAACATACGACCCCCTTTTACCAGTCTATATTTCTTGACGCCATCATGTGATTAGAACATGTGTGATTGAAATCGTAATTGCGAATAAAATCAGGCTTGCCGCTTGTAAGATCTAAGATTTGGAATGCTCTTGTGGTCTGGATATAAAGCTTTTCGCCATCTAGGGAAGGTGTGAAAGTCCCGATATAAGAGGCAGGGTAAGGATTCTTGACTTCGATTTTCTTGATCAACCTCATATGTTCAGCATCAGCGATAAAAATAAAATTTGGCGCCCCCATGGCGGCAAGTATTTTCTGACCGTGATGCTTAAAAACATGGAAATTCGTTAGCCTGAAAAGATCCGGTTCGTTGAAAGCCCCCATCTCTTTCGGTCCTTCAGGGGTGAGACGGAATTTATGAACAGATGCAGGTCCCAAGAACTTAAGGGAGTATGCCCCTTTTTTGAATAAGTCCAATAATGGAGTATGAACAAATTGGAAATTATGGTTTGAGAAGTAAACGGTTTCGGGGTCATCCGGATCGAACTGAGCGTGCGCCGCATTAGCTACAACGGAAACAATCCATTCTCTTTTGCTCTGCATGTCCAGTATGAGCGCTTTGGATGGAATGAGATTCTTATTCTTATCTGTAAATCTGCCTAACTCACAAGCAACTAAGTAGCGCGCATTCTTACTGATAAGAATGTCGTGCATGTAATCTGCAAAATATCCCGACCACACCTCCTTCATATCGCTCGTTAGAATTACTTGTTTTAAAATACGGCTAAAAACCTTTTCGGTGGGATCGCTAACCTTCTTGAGCGAGTCTTTCAAAGAATAGGTCATGTAGTACAGAGAGTCCGAATCAGCTTCATGCCATTGCTTTGAACCAAATATATGATTTTCGTCATTTTCATCCATCATGCGGTAGACAACTGTTTTTTGTTTGAGATCGATTACAAGATACCCAAAATAAGACCATAAGCTGATGATAAATTTGCCGATGCCGATTTCCGTCACAGTGTGAGGAACCGTCATCAGCATGATTTGTTCAAGAAAATTAAATCCATAGTGATAGCTTTGGAATAAAAGACGCGGTCTGGAAAGAAACTGATGCTGTTTGTAATTGGCTTTCGCTAACTTTTTGAGGCCCGGGAAAATAATGTCTCTATGCCTTATTTTGACGCACGTTGCTTTTTGCGTTTTGAAATTTAAGAAATAATACGCATGTGTCCCGTATCTGGAGAATCTTGTTCCGCTAACCGTAGGAATTACAACAGAAGAATCCTGTGGTTTGATTCCTGATAAAGAAAACTCTTCAAATCGGGCTTTTATTTCGCGATCGATCATTAATCTTTCCTGTTTTCAATCGTTTTTGTTATAGCCGCACAGTCTTCCGGGCTCGCCTCAGAACATAGGATGCGCCATTTGAATTGAATATCTCTTTTTCCCATCTCCATAGATCTTCTGCATTCATCGTCAAACCAGCCCTTCCGCATAAGAGCCAAATAGGGGAGCTTGAGGCGTCTGGATTTCCGCTTTTCTGCATATTCAATATTCACCTTTGCAAGTGCCTGATCCATGAAAGGAATCACCTGATCCCTTAGCGCTTCATCAGAAACGCCGGCATTCAATTCCACATAAATACAATAACGGCCATTCTCGAAATCCGGAACAGCACGAAACTGTTCGATAGATAGATCAAACTGACGGCGCGCTTCATCCATCGCAGCTAGAAAATGGTTGGCATGCATTTTCTCGCCTGTGATGTTTGTCATGTCACGCCCCTTACGCACAAAAGCGAGCACAGGGGTCTGATGATAAAAATCTGTGACTTCCACAATGTCGTTAATATCGTACCGATAAAGTCCGCTTGTTGTAGTCAACAAGATCGCGTAACGCTTTCCTCGTTCAAGTTCGTGACATGAGAGAACGGGCGGATTTTGGATCCCATGATTTTCTTCAGGAATAAATTCATAGTAATTAGTCTGGATGGCCAGAATGCCTGAAGGTGTATTGTCCTTATAGGGTAGGGTGGCGTGGGCTTCGCTTGCCATGTAACCTATATCACGGATAGGCAGGTTTCCATAATAGCCGGAAAGTTTTCGCGCTTGGATTCCCACACTTCCACCAAGCCAACAAGCAAGCAGCTTGAGCTCGGGCCATACATCGCGGGGCTGAAGCGCACTTGTTTTCTCGAGAACATTCTGAAGAAATCTCGCCCGATCGGGATCAGGTACAAGACGTTCTGATAAGGCTGAATGCTCGATGTTTTTTCCTGCTTTGCCATCATGAATCGAGCGAATGATTGCTTCCGCCTCTTTGGCAATAACTTCTGCCAATCGGATGAATGTGCTGGGATTGGGTGTCAAAAGAAAAGAGACCTTTTTAGCTAGCGCGAATCTTGCGATCAAAAAGTAACGTGCTTCGTAGTCCTTGATTTCCGAAACTCCGGTTGGGATGGCATAGAACCGACGTATGAATTGTGGAATTCGATGAAAGATCATACCGGAGGCGCTGCCAAAAGGCACGCCGTGCTCGGTTTTTCCTTCCACGGGCGGACTGATAATAGCAATCCGGAAGTGATCCAAAAATTTTGGATGATCCCGCAATGCCCTGTAATACCATTGCCCAATAAGATTTATTTCTTGATTCTGGTTTTCGAGGGTTACAGGTATGTATTTCGGCTCTCCGGTCGTGCCGCTTGTCACGTTGAATCTCACAGGGTCGGCAACGGTCAGAACTGATTTCTTTCCTGATAAAATGTGATTGATATAAGGACGAAATTCTTCAAATTCCCGAATGGGAACTTGATTTCTGTACTCTTGTGCTGATTTAATGCTTGCGAAACCATGCGTCGTTCCAAAAGCACAAGCCGCGTTTTTACGCAATAGCTTAAGCAAAAGATTGGATTGGGTTTTCCGGCAACTCTTGGCCGTTTGATCAAAATGAAAGCTGGCAGGCAGTCCGTATGATCGAATCAGGCTATTGATAACGAAACTCATTTAACCTTCCCGCATTCGATCACTTTGTCAGCATACTTTTTCAAGATTTCTTCCCGGACATGAACTCCAAGTCCTTCTCCGCGCAAAAGGGGCGCTTTTCCTCCGTGACCGAAATCTACCTTTTCATCGGAAATGTCTTCGGTAAGAAGCATTGTTCCGTAAGAGCCTTCGACGAATTCTAAACTGTCCAGATAAGCGGCTACATGCCGTCCCGCCGCCGAGAGAACAGCGGTTTCGCCTACTTGAGCTCCGAGCTGCAGTCGCATCCCGGCTTCCTCTGCTTTTTTGGCTATTTGTAAAGTCTGGGATACTCCGCCACATTTGGAAATCCGCAGATTAAAAAAATCACAGGCTTTTGCAGAAATAAGATTTTCCGCATCTTCAAGAGTAACCAACGATTCATCGACCATCACTGGAATCGGCGATTCAGCTTTTACTTTTGCGAGGTCTGAAACATTGCCCCTTGGAATGGGTTGTTCAATGCAATCAATCTTAATGCCCACAATGTCTTTGAGAACGCCGATCGCTTGTTTGACATCAAAGGCTCCATTCGCATCCACTCGCAAAGAAATATCCGGCCCAACGGTGTCTCGAATAGCAGCCAGCCTTTCTTTGTCGTTTTGGCCATCTATTTTTACTTTGATTTGTTTTACAGCGAAAAGCTTGAGGTATTTGGCAAGTTGGACGGCTTTCTCTTTTGAACTAGAAGTAATGACGCCGCTATAAATTACTGTTTGACGCTTGGGCGGTAGAATGGTTGAGAGAGGCCTCTTTTCGCGTTTTAACAGGCAATCAATCAAGGCTAATTCAAAAGCGGTCTGCGCCGCGTTCCACGCAATGACACCATCTTTTTTTATTTCAGGAATTTTAGGCAAGTCATTGGCCGAAGCAATCGTAGAATAATCGATTTGTGCAACAGCCGGCCAAAGTCGATTCTTCATCGTATCTAGACAAGTTTCAACCGTTTCGCCTGTCACATACGATCGTGGAACGCCTTCTCCGTAACCCACTGCGCCATCTTCGGAGGTAAGCCCGGCAATTATGGAGTCAGAAAATTTTCGAGTCTTAATACTGTGACTAAAGGATTCAACAAAGGGGATTTTTAAAGCGTAGAAGGTTGCATTTCTGATTCTCATAAAACTAAAACGCTAGTCCAGCATCCCTGAATGCCGGGCTAAAGCGATCTCACCGAAATACCGTTTGATGAAAACATTTTCTCGGAAAGTAAGTTCTAGGATAGATTCAAAATGCGATTGATCGAACTGGTAGTATTTGACATATTCTTCAATCGAATCTAACTGTTCCTCGGCATGACGGATATCCACTTCGGAATGATGCAAAAACCAATCCAGACCATCCTTTGAAATTCCTCGATGCTTTTCAAGGAACTTGGCCATTTGGCTAGCAAGTCGTGATAACATCCATTCAAAAGATGCCGTTTCAAGCAATGCGCTTAAGCCAATTTCTTTCATCGACCCGTAAAGAATTTGCTCTGAGGTCATTCTTTTCAGTTCATCTTGAGCAAGAACTTCTAACGTCTTTACTTCGCACTCATTGAATCCAGCATGCTGAGCAAGCTTAATCAAAAGTTTTGGATGCGGGATGCCTTCTTCGTCAAGCCCGAGTTCTTCAAGCATGTTATGCTTAACATCTTCTGTGCTAGCAGGAGGAGCTACCGAGTATAGAAAAGCTAAAATCTGTGGACTTCTGAGGTGGGTTTTGCAGACGTTAGCGATGAAAACATTATAAGCTTTGGTATCAGCTTTACCAGTCTCGAGCATCTGGAAAGCCTCATTGGACGTTAAGGCCTCGGTTTGTCTTGCATATTCTGATTCCACAAGAGCGCGAATAGACATGGAAATACCCTCCCTTTGCTATAAATAATAGCGGATTCCAGAGTACTTTTCCTAAGAATTTAAATACTCGGGTGCCCGGTTCCACCAGCGACTCCAAATCTTTCCACAATCGGCTGTCCTTTTCGACCAAGCTCTTTCGGCCAGCACCACAACAACGAATGCGCGATGGACCCGCACTTTGACGTTCGCCTCCAAGCTCCTTCCACCCACGCGCAATCGTCGAACGTGCCAGCCCCGACACTTTGCATAGTACCTTGTGACATTTATTTTTGTCATTCCCGCGCAAGCGTCCCGAAAGGGACGGCCCTTGCGTCGGGCCGGGAATCCAGTTTCTTCTTCGTGGATTCCGGCTCTCCCCCGGATTAAATCCGGGGTCGGCCGGAATGACACTACTGACAAATTAAAATGTCATGAGGTACTAGAGGAAAGAAGGATGATTTTAACAGCGATCAACTCTCAGAAGGAGTTTTGAAAGAAGGCCCTGATCGTCCAGGCGCTTAACATCTTCATACCCTCCGATGGACTTACCTCGCACAAAAACCTGCGGAGCCGTATTCCGCCCGGACCTTTCTGCGATCTCAGCACGTAACGCATCGTTACCCGTAAAATCAATTTCCTGGAATGCAATCCCCCGTTTTTTAAATAATTCTTTAACCCAGGAACAGTACGGACAATAATTGAGGGTATAAATAACAACTTTGGCATCCGATTTATTCGCGCTCTTCATTCTTTTACAGCCTTAAAATCTGATTCGAAACACGGGTTCTACTTTTTATCTAAATTGGATTGCTGTCATTCAAAGAATGATCGTACGCCATGTAACTTATCACACAACGGCCGTTCATAACCTGCCTCCGCCAAATTCCCGGAGGCCCATATTTCATCAGCATTTCTTTAATCTTATCATCATCTCCGCCAAAATCACTTTTGTACCATAGAAATACCGGCGATACGCCAATCTTTCCGTCAGAACAATCAAACTCATTTAATGTTGCATTCGATAGCCAGCGTTTCATCTGCTCCTCGAGTTCTAACTCGATCTTGCCTTCCGTATACGCCTGTTTCCGTAAAGGCGGCGCGCTTTTAACGGCGTTTGACAATGCCGAAAAAATTCGTTGGTCGCCGAAACTCCGAATCGTTCCCTCAATTTCGTTTAAAGAAAACGCCTCACCGGAAAGCTTATAGTCCCGAGCCGAGAAAAACTTTGGTACCGCCTGAACGTTATCCAGCGGGTATTGTTTCAACACCTTTGCTGTCACGAAAGCATTATATGCGTTAATCAGCAAGGCCAGATGGTGTTTGTTCCTGACTGAAAAGTCAATTTCGGCGTCATCAAAATATTTCACGAGATCATTCAATCTCGCAAGATCCTCAGCATTATTTTTCCAGGATTTGTAATCAACAAAAGACCGCTCGTCCAAATAGCTCGAGAGCAATTGAGACCATTCTGCTTTGTAATCATCACTTTCCGCAAATGCCGGTGATCCAAGATTTCCACAGAAAACCAGGAGCGCCAAGCAAATCGAACTGCTTTTGCGGAAAAAGCTTACCGATCTAAATCGCATACTCCCAAGCATGGTAAGAACTGCGGACGAGGGGGCCGGATTCGGCGTGTGCGAATCCCATTTCAAGAGCGAGAAATTTAAGCTCATCAAATTCAGCAGGCGTGAGAATCCGGCTCACTTCTCTGTGCTTCGGCGTTGGTTGCAAGTACTGACCCAGCGTAAGGACATCGCAACCCGCCAATCGTAAATCACGAAACACCAATAATAATTCGGTTCTATCCTCGCCGAGCCCCAGCATCAGGCCGCTTTTCGTAGGCAATTCCGGACGCAACTCTTTGGACCATCGCAAAATATTGAGAGTCCATTCGTAACGTCCGCCGCCGCGCACTTCCGGGTAAAGTCTGGGCACTGTTTCCGTGTTGTGGTTTAAAATATCGACGGGGCTTTCCAGTACAGCACGCAAGTTTTCACGATTACCCCGAAAATCAGGGATAAGAGCTTCGATGCGCACTTGAGGAACAGTCCGCTTTATGGCTTTGGCCGTATTTGCAAAATGTTCGGCTCCGCCGTCCGCAAGATCATCACGATCAACTGAAGTCAGCACAACATGCTTAAGGCCTAATTTAGAAACCGCCTCAGCAAGATGCTCCGGTTCGTCAGAATCGATCGCACGAGGACGGCCTTTCGAAACCGCACAATATTTGCATCCCCGCGTGCATATTTCGCCCATAAGCATGAATGTGGCTGTCCTATGTCCAAAACAATCTCCGATATTTGGACAGCGCGCCTCCTCGCAAACCGTATGAAGATTCAGCGCCCGGAGCATCGACTTTGTTTCTAAATATGCTGAATTTCCAGGCCGCTTGACTTTCAGCCATTCCGGCAAACGTCTACGGACCCTAAGCGATTCTGCTTGAGTAGTCATAAGATCTTCCAGTGGCTATGATTTTAAAGCACGCCGTTTCATCTGTGCACCCGTAAACGTGCACACAAGATGCGGGATCAAAAATGGAAATACCGACATTTCTATCCCCACGATCCGCCGAAAATAAGCATACGGTATCCAGAGGGCGACTCCAAAGTAGAGGATAATCCCGCCCAAATAATAATTGCGAGGCTGATCTTTGGTCTTGAACAACTTAATGAGGCGCCATAACAGAAGGAGCGGCAAACCGAATACAACCCAATACGGAAAGTAATGAAGAAAGAAAGTCTTAATCATTTGAAGCATAATGCCGCCCTACGCAACAGCCTTTAGATCCGATTTATCCTCTAAAGGCAAAAGATTGAATGACTCGATCAGTTCACGCATTTCAGAAACATGTTCACATCGTTGAATCTTTTCGCGAAACTGCGCAACTCCAGGTTCTCCCATAAAGTACCAAACGCCTATCCGCCTCATCTTGGGCAAAGCCCATTCTCCCTCAAAATTCAGCAAATACTCAAGGTGCAACCGTAAAGCTTGCCGCTTTTCCTCAAGCGTAAGAGGAGGCGGGACATCCCGGTGTTCGATAACCGCATCGATCAAAGCGTAAATGCGTGGATTGCCCAGAGCACCCCGTCCGATCATCACTGCATCGCAACCGCTTTTTTCAAGCAATTCCCGCGCGCTTTTTTGATCTCGAACATCGCCATTCCCGATCACAGGAATTTTCAGTGCCTTTTTGACGCAGCCGATAGCTTCATAATCCGCCTTTCCGGTGTAGCCCTGGCTGCGCGTTCGCCCATGAACGGCAACGGCAGAAAAACCGGCATCTTCAGCTTCCCGTGCAATGGTGATCGCCTCTTTTCCACTTGCATCACTGTAGCCTAATCGCAGCTTTACCGTGAGAGGGATTCTCTCAACCGCATCGGACATTTTTTTAAAGATTTCACGCGCCCGCGCCGGCTCCCTTAAAAGCGCCGAGCCCGCACATTGCCCCGTAACTTTTTTCACGGGACAGCCGATGTTTACGTCGACAAGATCAAACCCCATCTCTTCCACAATTTGGGCAGCCTCTGCCATTCTGTCGGGATCCGATCCCACCAATTGGAGACCAAGCGGCCTGTCTTCCGGAACCGTTTTCATCATATCCAGGGTGAGCCGGGTTTGCCGGACCAGCGCTTCGGCCGAAATCATTTCGGGGTAGGCCATTTGCATTCCAAATTTTCGCGCCACGAGTCGGAATGCCAAGTCCGTACACCCGGCCATCGGAGACTGGAAAACGGATGAGGTTAAATTTAGATTTTTAAGCTTCAACGTAAACGCCACCGACGTTACAATCCTAAATGGCGCCAATCTTATTCGCGTCGGCCATCCTAGCCTTCACGAGATTGGTGCCATCCATCCATGGATGGAGCGGGCGAAGGGAATCGAACCCTCGTCTCAAGCTTGGGAAGCTTGGGTAATGCCATTATACGACGCCCGCATTGCCGTATATCTATTTTCCTAAGACTTACGATTCAACTGCTTTCTTGATTAAAAATATTCCGATCAACATCAAAACAAAATTGGGAAACCAGAGCGCAACCTCGGGAGGAATAAAGCCATAGTTTGCAATGGTGCCCGCCCAGACATACAAGACATAATATGCAATTACAACGGTCATTGAAATACCAAAGCTCCATATCAGCTCTCCGCGTCTTACCAAAACAGCGGTCGGGAGCCCGACAAGCACAAAAACAAATGTTGCCAAAGAAAACGAAAATCTTCGCTGGAGTTCAGTGCGATCCCTCAATTTCTCTTTTTCATCCTGGTAATTATCCTCACGCAATTGCCAAAGGAGTTCGTCCAGCCGGAGTTCTCGCGGCTTTTTTTGTATTTTCGCGGCAGACTCAACTGAAATGGGGGGCATAGAATACGTTTCGAAATCAAGCTTATAGAGTTCGTCTTTCCCAGGTTCATCAATGGTCCCATTAAAAAGCTTTATAACAAGCTCTCCTCCGTCGGGAGAGGCAACGATCTCGCCTCGTTCCGCGATAATCGTGCGTGTCGGCTGCTCCTCCTGCGGCTGATATATGATCACTTGGTCCAACCGGTTCCCGGAAACACCCTTCACGTGGAAAATATAACCTTTGAAATCCTTAACAAACCGATTGGGTTCAAAAATAGACGATGGGTTCTTAAACAATATCTTTTTTACGAGCTTCCTTTTTTCAAAGCTTGCGCTTGTAACAATCTGGTCGTTAAATACAAAAGCAAACACACTAAGAATAAACGCCGCCATCAAAACCGGAATCATGATGGTAAGGGGATTAATACCCGTAGCTTTCATGGCGCGCAATTCGTTGTTTTGCGAGAAACTCCCCAAAGCCAGTACGACAGCGGCCAGCGCGCTGGTAGGAAGGGTAAAACTGAAAACTTCCGGCAGCGCCAATCCCAAAATCTTGAGCATATCCGATAAACCCACCCCCTTGTTTAAAACGGTGTCGGCCATTTTCACGATACTGCCGGTAAGAAAAATAAACGTGAACAAACATATGGTCATCAGGAATGGAACGAACACTTCCTTCAGCGTATACCGTCTAAGGATATTCAGGGAAGCTATAAAGGCATTCTGCATATTTGAATGAACCTCTTGAGACGATCCTCAATTTCCGGAAGCGTCAACGTCGTTAGACGCTCCAGACCGAATCGTTCGACCGTAAAGGAAGCGATGATGGATCCATACGTTACGGCACGGCACAGTGATTCAAATGTGTAATCTTGCTGCTTTGCCAAGTAACCGATAAGCGCGCCGCCGAACGTATCGCCGGCGCCGGTCGGATCAAACACATCTTCCAGCGGATATGCCGGAACAACAAAAAATTGCTGTCCGTAAAACAGCATGACGCCGTGTTCACCCTTTTTAATGACAACCATGGCGGGGCCTTTTTCCTGAATCTTTCGCGCAGCTCGCACCAGACTCGTCTCCCCGGTCAACAACCTCGCCTCTCCGTCATTTAGAACCAACAAATCAATCCGCGCGAGCACTTTTTCAAGCGCCGGCCTTCTGCCCTGGATCCAGAAATTCATCGTATCCGCCGCCACTAACTTCATTCTTGGCCGTTCGAGCTGATTCAACAATTCAAGCTGCACCTCGGGATCCACATTTGCTAGAAAAAGATTCTCAGGCGTATTTTTTCCATTCCAGTGCGGATGAAGATCTCTAAGCACGTTTATTTGCGTTTCGAGTGTCTCGGCCACATTCAAATCCGCACCGTAACGGCCCCGCCAGCGAAATGTTTTTCCCTCACGAACTTCGACATGGCTTAGGTCAATCCCTTTATCCTCAAGAATTTTTCGGTATTCGTCCGGAAAATCATGTCCAACGATAGATACGATACGGGGTGCACAAAAAAAACTCGCGGCATAAGCCGCGTAACTTGCAGAGCCGCCAAAAACGGATTCTTCCTTCCCGAAAGGCGTCTCGAGCGCGTCAATAGCCATGGTTCCGACAATCAGCAGATTGCTCGGGTTCATTCGACCACACTCTTTTCATATGCTTTTTCCGGCTTCGCTACGCGCCGATTTTTTCGATCGGTAATGCATGCTCCAACCCGCTGTTTTAATCTACTAGCCGCTTCGTAAACATGATCCACGCCGAAAATAGCGCGCACCACCGCAACGCAATCAATTCCAGTTGCTATAATCTGTGAAACCCGCTTTTCGTCAATTCCACCGATGGCAACAGCTGGAATGCGCACTCGTCTCTTAACTTCAGCAAGCCACTCGAGCCCCGTTACCGGATAATCAGGCTTTGTCGGTGTGGAGAAAATGGGTCCTACGCCGATATAATCAGCACCTTCGTTCTGGGCCAAAACAGCTTCGCTTATGTTATGTGTCGATTTACCTATAAGCAAAGATTGCCCACGAAAAAGATTTCTTGCTTCGGCAATGGACACATCCTCCTGGCCCAAATGCACGCCATCAGCAGCCACGGCCAGCGCAATATCCGGAAAATCATTTACGATGAAAAGAACGTTCCACTTTTCGGTAATCTTCCGTACGGACTTGCCGGCTTCTTCCAAAGCATGTCTCTCGAGAACTTTTGATCTCAATTGGATAATATCAACGCCGCCGCGGCAGGCTTCTTCTATGCGGAAGAGCTCTTGCGGGGACCAGCTCCTGAGGTCAGTAACCGCGTACAAATGTGAACGCTCAAGCCTTCTTTTATTCTCCATATATGATTTCATGCGCTAAATTAATCCGTCTTACCGCGGAATCTCCGAATGGTTCGAGATGTAGAACGTCCTTTCAATAAGGCTATCCTTCGTACTTTTCCTCCCCAGCTTAAAACTTCTTTGGCCCCTATTATTTCTCCTTGCCTCCAATCGGCGCCCTTTACAAGAACATCGGGCTTTACCGCTTTAATCAAATTGAGCGGCGTACGTTCATTAAATATGGTCACAAAATCAACGCTCTCAAGCCCCGCTAAAACTGCTGCGCGGTCACGTTCCCGGTTTACCGGCCGGTCTTTTCCTTTAATTTGGCGAACAGAGCAGTCGCTATTCAATGCCACCACAAGATGGCTGCCCAGCTTTCTCGCATGTTCAAGATAGTGAACATGCCCGGCGTGAAGAATGTCAAAGCAACCGTTTGTGAATACAACTCTCCTTCCTTTACTTTTCAGTCTTCTGATTATTCGAAGAAGCCTGGCTTTTTTCTTGATTTTTTCTTTACTCACGAGGAGAAGGTGGATTCCACCACATCGCACAAAGCATGGAGAGCCGTTATGTGGGCTTCTTGAACATGCGAGGTATCGTCTGAAGGAACACGAAATACAAGCGGAGTCATAGCGCCAAGTTTCCCTCCCTTTCGGCCTGTAAAGCATGCCACAGTTATTCCCAAAGAGAGCGCGACTTCAACCGCTTTGATCACGTTTTCGGAATTGCCGCTTGTGGAGAGGGCGATTAACACATCGCCAGAGCGGCCTAGACTTTCAACTTGGCGCGAAAATACCTTCTCATAACCGTAGTCGTTGCCCACCGCCGTCAAAATGGAAGTATCCGTGGTCAGAGCCATGGCAGCCAGGCCGCGGCGTTCCCGCTTAAATCGGCCTACAAATTCCGCCGAAATGTGCTGCGCTTGCGATGCGCTCCCGCCATTACCGCACAGTAAAACCTTGCCGCCGCTTTTTAAAGCATCGACAATCTTCTGCGCAAGCGTTCCGAGCATTTCCAAATTTCCGTCATCGCATGAAGCAGTCAATGTTTCAGCCCCCTGGCGCATCCACTGACTCAACAGGATACGGTAATCTAACTTAATAGGCATTTTCCACGCTCATTTTTCTTGAATCATCCAAAAAAGAGCTTTGCCATTTCATAGTACCAGTCCGGAACTTTTTTTAATTCCTTTACGGCATCTTCCAACTTTACAGGTACAATATCATTCCCCCGCAAACTTACCATATAGCCAAACTTGTTTTCCTTTACATATTCAACGGCGTTTACTCCGAAACGTGTACCCAAAACCCGGTCAAATGCCGTTGGAGACCCGCCTCTTTGAAGGTGGCCGAGCACGGTACAGCGCGTTTCGAAACCAGTCTTTTTCTCAAGAACGGATGCCAGACGTTCTCCGACACCGCCCAAGCGGACATGGCCGAAGGCATCCGGTTCTTTTGTCTGCGTAACGTCCTCTCCCAGAAGCTTGAATCCTTCCGCTACGGCAATAATGCTGAATGTCCTGCCGCGCGACGCGCGCCTCTTCACGATCGAACAAATTTCATCCACATCCATCGGCTTTTCGGGGATTAAAATCACGTCCGCGCCTCCCGCTAAGCCGGCTTCCAATGCAATCCAACCGGCATGCCTTCCCATGATTTCAACCACCATGATCCGGTCGTGGCTCTCCGCCGTCGTATGCAACCGATCTATCGCCTCGGTAGCAATATTAAGCGCCGTGTCAAATCCAAAAGTGTAATCGGTGCACGAGAGATCGTTGTCAATCGTTTTAGGAACGCCCACAATATTCTTGAACCCGTCGCGATAAAGTTTCGAGGCAACACCCAGTGTATCTTCTCCGCCAACTACAATCAGCGCCTTCAGCTTGTTTTCATCGAACACGGACCTTATCTTCTCGAGATCTTGCCGGATTTTGGACGCATCCTTGTACGGGTTTGTCCGCGAAGTGCCAAGAATTGTACCTCCCTTAGGGAGAATTCCGCTTACTGAGTTTCTATCCAGCGCACGAAAATCATTTTCTAAAATTCCCTTCCAGCCGTATCGGAAGCCGAGGGTTCGCCAACCTTCTTTTTCAGCGCGCCGGACAACCGCGCGTATTACGGAATTTAGGCCGGGGCAATCACCTCCGCCGGTTAAAATGCCTATGGTTTCCATGTATCCCCCAAATCTATTCGTGCGCTATCTTCTTGTTATTCTCTTTAATTTTTTTTATTCTTTGGCAACCAGCTCAGTCTCCGGCGACACAACGCCGACAACATCGACAATCACTTCAATCTCGCTGCCTTCACCCAAAAGCTTGGATAAAACGTTGTACAGCTCGTCTTGCAGCAGCCTCACGAAATCAGCCGCATCGACCCCCATCCAAAGCGTAATCTTTATCTTGACTTCTACATGTTGATGATCCACTGCAATTTTGATCTTATGCTGCTTAAGAACGGTATATTTCTTCATGGCTTTCCGAAGCGTCTCGTGGATCGTCTCTACCGCTACACGCACCTGACCGTTGTTACTTTCATACACGACTACGCTTCCATCGGTGGCTTTTATCAAAGTCTTCGCGAACGCCAAACCAAGAACAATCATGAGCAGGCCGAACGAACCCAGCTGTAATAATTTCCAAGGGCTGTTATACGTTTCCCGCACCGCAAAAGTAAGATCTTCGAGGGCGACAAGATGAAAAGAAATGATGGTCAGCAAACTTCCTAAAGTAAGCAGTATGAAAACAGAACAAAGATTTACAAAAAATGAGGTAATTTTCATGGCAATACTCGCACTTCCAGCGATCTCACAAAGTCTATATTTTATCGACGGGGTTCTTTGGTTTCAAGACTACATCTACAAACTTTGTACTTACCCTTCCTCTAATAAAGAGCGGCCGAGTCAATATACGCATATGAAGTGCCGCCGTGGTTTTAATGGGGCCTATTTCGAATTCGCCCAGAACCCTCTGCATAACGCGAATGGCCTCGCGCCGGTCGCGGCCCCAGCAGATGATTTTCGCGATCATGGAATCATAATAGGGGGGCACCTCATAACCTGTGTAAATGTGGGAATCGACGCGAACGCCGGGCCCGCCGGGAAACATCAATGTCTCTATTTTTCCTGGACTTGGCCTGAAATTTTCATCCGGATCTTCCGCATTAATTCGGCACTCAATGGCTGCTCCGCGCACGCGCACCTCATCCTGATTTATCGCCAGCTTTTCCCCAGCAGCAACCCGGATCTGCCATTTGACGATGTCGATTCCCGTCGTAATTTCCGTAACGGGATGTTCTACCTGAAGCCGCGTATTCATTTCCATGAAATAGAAATTGTCCTTCTCATCCACCAAAAATTCTATCGTACCGGCATTTACATAATCCACGGCTTTGGCGATTTTAACTGCGGTCTCGCAAATGCGCTTCCGGACCTTATCCGAGAGACTGGGAGAAGGAGCTTCTTCCAACAGCTTCTGATGGCGCCGCTGAATCGTACAATCTCGCTCGCCCATGTGAATCATGTGGCCATGCGCGTCGCCAAAAACCTGAACCTCAATGTGGCGCGGTTCTCGAATGTAGCGTTCGATATACACCCCGCGGTCCCCAAAAGCACTTTGCGCTTCAGCTTGAGCCGTGTGCAATGCGCTGCTCAGCGAACTTTCGTTATGTGCTACCCTCAGCCCTTTACCGCCGCCTCCGGCCCTCGCTTTCACAATCACCGGATACCCGATCTTTTTTGCTATCTTAAATGCCTCATCCTGACTCTGGAGAACCGATTCGCTGCCGGCAATGACCGGTATGCCGTGCTTCCGCATGGTTTCCCGGGCCAACGATTTGTCGCCCATGAGACGTATGACTTCAGCGGAGGGACCAATGAACTTAATCTGGCACGATTCGCAAATCTCCGCGAAGTGAGCATTCTCCGCCAAAAATCCATAGCCTGGATGGATAGCTTCCACGTCAGCTATTTCTGCCGCGCTAATAATACTTGGGATATTCAAATAACTTTCTGCTGACGGCGGCTCGCCAACGCAAATGGCTTCATCGGCCAGACGAACATGAAGCGAATTCCGATCCGCCTTGGAAAATACAGCCACGGTTTGAATGCCCATTTCCCGGCAGGCCCGGATGATGCGCACAGCAACTTCGCCACGATTTGCTACAAGGATGCGGCTGAACATCGGGGGCTAGGACTTCTTGAGATGGAAAAGCGGTTGATCGTATTCTACAGCCTGGCCATTTTTTACCAAAATGGCTGTAATGGTACCCGCAACTTCTGCCTTAATCTCATTCATGAGCTTCATGGCTTCCAAAATGCAGAGCACATCGTCTTCCTTTACCACCTTGCCGATAGACACGAAAGGTTCCGATTCCGGGCCAGGCGCCGCATAAAATGTGCCGACCATTGGAGATCGTACGATAAATTCGTCCATAGCAACGGCTGGTGGGCTGGATGACTGTGCCCCCGGTTGCATTATGGAAATGGCAGCGGAAGATGCAGAGGGAAGGGGGGTTTGCCGCACCACTTCATGCGTTACCGCACCGGTCGGCTGCTTCCTAAGCTTGATTTTAACGTTGTCCTTCTCGATCTCAAGCTCAGTAAGTCCATTCTCATTCATGAGATTGATCATTTCCTTGAGCTCTTTGAGATTCATATCGGCTCCAAAATTGTCTTCGATTTGCCCTAGAATGAACTATGGATGGCCTCAAGCGCCAGCAGATAGCTTGTGCTCCCAAATCCGGAAATTTGCCCGCGGCAGGCAGGCGCTGTCACCGATTGCCTGCGAAATTCTTCGCGCGCATATATGTTTGACAAATGCACTTCAACAGCAGGAAGTTTCGTTGCTTGTAACGCGTCCCGAATGGCAACGCTTGTGTGTGTATAAGCAGCCGGATTTATGATTATGGCTGAGTACTTTTTCTCCGCGTCACCGATTAAGTCAACGATTTCCCCTTCATGGTTGGATTGCACAATATCAACGCTCAGCTTCAACTTCTTCGCGCGCTCCTTCAGTGCTGAGTTAATTTCCTCAATGGTAACCGATCCGTAAACATCCGGCTCGCGCTTTCCCAAGAGATTGAGGTTTGGACCGTGAATAATCAGGACTTTTCTCACGGGCGTTCATCCCCTTCCGTCTCACTCAATAGTAAAATAGGAATACCATTCCGTATCGGAAACTTGCGCATGCACTTGGAACACACTAATTTTTCCTCTTCTTGTCGAAGCGAACTTTTGCAGGCCGGGCAGGCCAAAATATTCATGAGTTCAGGTTTGATCATGAAGGCTCCAATTTCGACCATGCGGTTATCCATTTCCCGCCGCCGATTAAATATATGATCCCACCACAAAATGAGGCAGCCAAAAACACCATATAAAATGCCACCGACAGCGCTAGAGCACCTTCTGCCGTTATGTATTGACCGAGAAAAAAGACATACGCACCCTCGCGAATCCCAAGTCCGTTTATCGACGGAGCATTTTGAACCACACCGATAATCGGCAGAAGAAGCATCAGAATTCCAAACGAGACATCAAATCCTAACCCACGGACCAGCAGCCAATTCATAAATATAAGGGAAACGTGGGACAGCGCAGACAAAGCTACCGCTGTCAGCATTAAAAATGGATGTTGTCGGTACCCATTCACGCAATCATAAAGTTGGAAAAGCCGTCCTCGCCATAATGCAGACGGTAATTGCCCAACCAACCAGCGGTAAGGAGACGATACCCTTCTACTTGTGAAGAAAAGAATTAGTCCAAACGCGGCCAGCGTCATTGCCAAAACAGAATGAAGCACTGCAGGATTCTGAATCTTATCGCGATAGAAGCATAAACCAATGGCAGACCAGCTTATCAAAGTAACGTAGCCAATGGCTCTGTCCGTAAAAATGGCGGTGTACGGCTCCATGGTCTTTTTGCTTTGTTTGCCGGCATAGTAAGCTTTTACGACATCGCCGCCCAATGACGAGGGTAAAAAGTTATTAAAAAAAAGCGCAATCATAGTCAAAAAGAACAGATTCTTGTAGGGAATTAAAACGTCTTGCGCGTTCATGATTTCCTTAAGTCTCGCTGTCACAAGAGATTGAGAAAGAATGATTAGAATAAAACCTGCAATCAATGCCCACAAATTAATCCCTTTGACAATGTGATATACATCGCCGAGGCGCCCCCGAAACGTAAAGAGAAGAAAAAGAACAGCTCCAATGCTGATTGCCAAGCGCATCCAAAAAAAAATGTTCTTTTTCATTTCCGAATCGCGCTTTTTATCCACGCTACCGTTGCTTGTTTCGGGTTATTTTTTCAGCCACCGCTCGATTGTATTCAACAAACTTCATCTGCAGGTCATATAAAAGACCTTCGAGCATACGCACCTCTTGTTTACTCAGATTCCCGCGGGTCTTTTTATTCAAATCCGCCAGAAGATCGATGGTGGCTTGAGCGCCGGTCAAATCCTGTCCTCTTACGCCGGTTGCCGGATCTTCCACCTCACCCAGCTGTATGAGCGCCTGCATCCCAAGCGAACTGATCAGCACGATAAACGGGGTGGTCTGCGCTTTCGAGCGACCTTGATTTTCCTCCGTAGCCCCTGTATCTGACTTGGCTTGCCCTGTTTCTCGAGCCACGGTTTCTTTCCAAGTCTCATCCACCTTCTTATCGCTAAATCGTATATCTTTACTTGATTCCATCAAAACGCTCCGTTCACGGCTCAGCAAGTGCGTTCGATAAGATTTCTTATCGAAGGATCAGGAATTACCGGTTTTCGCTGTGTTATCAGATTAAATCCTGAAGAAGTATGATCTTAACGGTTTCTCAACGACGTGAAAAGACCTAAATAAAAAAGAGGTCCTTAGCGAATGTGGGGACTTTCGATGCCAAGAACCTCTTATGGGGTGAGTAGAGACCCGAGAGCCTCTAACTTTAGCCTCATTATAGCAGGATAGTGTAGGCTGTCAAGTGACTATATAAAGTATTAGAATATAACGGTTTATGAGAAGTTAATGTAAATAACCGGCTGCTTTTTTGTGTGATCAATTCTGATGGACGATCTGGGATCAAGAACATTGCTAAAAGTCATAGCCCAACTTGGCGCCTTCCTTTTCCAATGTTACAAAACTGTCGTTATTGTCCTCAGCATACGTTTTTGTATGTAATGCCTTACCCAAAAAATTGTCGGCGTTGTCCAAGACACCAAAAATACGTTTGGTCACAAAACGCCCGCTTCCTAACAATGGCTCCTGCGAATCTAAAAGTCTCTGCGGAGAAAATATCCCAACATGCTTTTCATATGCTGTTCCGCCGGCCGGAAGATCATTACCTTTTGCATCACCTGCATTTGCCGGTGATAATGTCACGAGAGAAACGACCAACGAAAGCAAAACCGAAACGATTGTTCCCTTCGAGCGAATCATAATTGCTGCCTCCCCGCAACCAAAAATTCTCTTGCATCTGTCAAATTCAAATGACCACATTGGAAATTCTGCCTCTATTATGAATATACCCGCCCGATTGCAGCTTTCCAAGTCGAGTCAGCGAAAAACTTTGAGGTTGGCAGACATGATAACTCGTTCGGAGATTATAAGAACAACGCATGATATTTTATCATTCACCGATAACCCTGCTAAACATTCGATACTTGTTCCTGAGTTACCCGAACCACTTCTTCAACGGTCGTGATTCCTTGCGCAATTTTCTCCCAGCCGTCTTCTCTAAGCGACCTCATCCCTTCTCTTGCTGCCTGGCGTCTAATTTCAGTACTAGACGCTCTCGCCAGGCATAATTCACGAATCTTGTCCGACATTAAGAGAACCTCATGAATAGCTGTTCGTCCACTGTATCCGGTGTGATTGCACCGTTCACATCCTCTGCCGCGGTAAGTAACCACCTTACCCAAATCGACACCTCCGATATTCCCCAAAAGATTTCCACGTCCGGCAGGAGCCTTTTCCTTGCAATGAGAGCAAATCAACCTTACTAAACGCTGTGCGATGATGCACTCCACGCTGGAAACAACCAGAAAAGGCTCGATCGCCATATCCAAAAGCCGGGCGATACCGCCCGGCGCGTCATTCGTATGCAACGTTGAAAACACAAGGTGCCCTGTCAACGCAACACGAATCGTAATTTCCGCTGTTTCCGTATCACGGACTTCACCAACCATCATGATATCAGGATCGTGCCGAAGCATGGAGCGAAGGCCGGATGAAAAAGTGAGACCTATTTTGGGCTGGATTTGGATTTGCGTGATATCCTTCATTTGATATTCAATCGGATCTTCAATGGTAATGATTTTCCTTTGGTGATCGTTGATCTTGTTTAAACACGCATAGAGTGTAGTTGTTTTGCCGCTTCCGGTCGGCCCCGTTAGGAAAATAATCCCATGCGGCTTTTTCAAGACTTCTTCCAAAATAGCCAGGTTCTTTTGGGAAAAACCGATTTTATCCAATCCATAAAAAATGTTCGTTGTCAAAAGCCGTATGTTGACGGATTCACCATAGGGCGTCGGCAGGATGGAAACACGCAAATCCAGCTCCTTATCTTTTGCTCTGATTTTAAAACGGCCGTCCTGCGGAAGCCGGTGCTCTGCGATATCGAGATTGGCCACAATTTTAATACGCGATACGATGCTTGATTGAAATTGTTTCAGATTTGGGGGGATTTTAGCGTCGTAGAGAATTCCGTCAATTCGATAGCGAATCTTCATTTCATCCTCAAACGGCTCTATGTGAATATCCGTTGCCCGTGACTCGCTGGCTTCCAGTAAGATCTGGTTAACAAAACGAACCATCGAAGCATCTTTGGATCTATCTTCAACATCAAGCGCCTCCATCGTCTGCGTGATACCTGAATTTCCGGAGCCTGCTCCTCGGATCATTTCATCCGAAACAACTTGTTCAAGCGCGCTAGCGCCGATTCCGTAATGCTTCTTAATGGCTTCCAAAATACTCATTTCATCTGAAATGGCCAGTTTAACCTCGCAGTTGAGCAATGTGCGCAAATCGTCGACGGTTCCAACCTCAAGAGGGTCCGCAACGCAAATGGTTAACGTGTTTCTCTCCAAACGAATGGGGATCAAACGATAGTGAGTGGCAAATTTGGCCGGCACTTTCTTAATGGCGGTTTCCTGGATTTCACAATTTTTAAGATCGATATACTGCACGCTCAATTGGTCGGCAAGAACCCGCAATAAATCAGCTTCCCGAAGGTATCCCAACTTGACAAGAGCTCTGCCTAGATAACCGCCCGTGCGCGCCTGGATTTGCAAACCTTCCTGAACATGTTCAGGCGTCACGAGCCCGCGTTTGACAAGCTCAGCTCCGATTCGATATTCTTTCTTTCTGACCACGCGTTTTCTCTCCAATACTTTTGAGTTCTGCCATTCTATCTCTGTGGATTTTCTCATAACCAAATGCTGTCGGAAGATAATATTGGCCTTTCTTCTCGATATATTCCTGCGTAACGTAATGATCAGCGCGGGAATGGGGATACACATAACCTTGGCCATGCTCCAGCCGCTTTGCGCCGGCGTAACTGGCATCGCGCAAATGACGAGGAACTTCTTCCACTTTTTTCTCCTTTACATCTCCCAGCGCTTTTTGAAGAGCCCTGTAAGAAGCATTGCTTTTGGGCGCCAGCGCCAGATACGTCACCGTCTGCGCCAAAATAATCTGCGCTTCCGGCATGCCTACAAATTCGACGGCGTTCAACATGCTCGAAGACAATATAAGTGCTTGCGGATCGGCATTCCCGATGTCCTCGGAAGCGAGAATTACCAGCCTCCTCGCGATAAATCTGGGATCCTCGCCGGCATATACCATTTTGGCCAACCAATAGACGGCAGCATCAACATCGCTCCCGCGTACGCTCTTAATGAATGCGCTCGCTGTATCGTAATGATAATCTCCGTCATGATCGTAGTGAACCAATTTGTGCTGAACGGATTCTTGACTTACAGCAACGGTAAATTGAATAATTCCGTTTGAATCGGGGGGCGTCGTCAAAACACCCACTTCAAGAGCGGTCAGCGCACGTCTGGCATCTCCGCAAGACTGTCGTGCGATATGCTCCAAGGCCCCCATTTCAAATTGAATTTTGCTCTTACCAAAACCAGATTCGGTATCGGAAGCTGCCCGTCTTAGAATTTCCAAAATCTCCTCTTCGCTCAGCGGATTTAACTCGAAAATACTCGAACGGCTGAGCAGCGGCCCGTTTATCGCAAATGAGGGGTTATGCGTTGTCGCTCCAATCAGAATAACGTGTCCGCGTTCGACCTCTGGAATTAAAATATCTTGTTGTGCTTTATTAAAGTGGTGAATTTCGTCAATAAATAAAATAGAGCGCTGCGCATGCAGATGTTTAAATCTTTTTGCTTCCTCTATAATTTTCCGAAGCTCGCCAATATTTGACGATACAGCATTCACTTCTACGAAACGGGCCTTTGTGGTCTGAGAAATGATGAATGCCAGCGTTGTCTTTCCACTGCCGGGCGGGCCATAAAAAATGAGCGAGGTCAATCGATCGGCTTTTATCGTACGTTCAAGCAACTTCCCTTCGGAAAGCAAATGTCTTTGCCCCACAACCTGTTCAAGCGTGCGCGGGCGCATACGGTGGGCTAATGGTGCGGCACGATCCGTCGCTTCCAATTCCGTTTTCAGAGTAAACAGCTCCAAGTTTACTTCTCTTTCCCTTAAAAAAAATCCCCGCGCGTACCGTGTTTGATATCGCAGCTAGAACCCTTTGTTCTAGGTGGGCGCCCCGGGAATGCTTTTTACTCCCTCTCGAGGAGGTATGTAAGCCGCACTCCGTCCCGGCTCCCATTCAGATGCTATCGGTTCTTAAATAATATCAAATCACGCATACCGCAGGGACTTGATCTATGATACGCCAAAAAAGCGGTATGGGCGCCGACTAATTTAAATTATATTCGGAAGAGAATATAAGAGCAAGGAAGGCAAAACACTCTTATTATTTATAAACCTTTTGTTCTAAGTAACTTACGAACGACGCAATTTTCACGTTGCATTAGATTTATCGGGCGGTTTTTGTGTAAATCGCTTCATTTTGTAGCTTAGTATCCTCTCTGTAATGCCGAGCAAGCCGGCGGCTTTTCGTTTATTGCCCGCCGTTTGCTTGAGAGTTTTCTCAATCATGTCCTTTTCCAGCTTCGTGACTGTTTCCAAAAGATTGCCTACCTGTTCGCTCTGTTCGCCGTTTGGAAACACTTCTGGTTTGGAAGAAAGCTCAAAGGAACTAATTTTGCGTTGAAGATATAGAGGAAAGTGTTTCTGATCAAGCGCCTGACTATCACAAAGCACGACCGCGCGTTCAATGGTATGCTCCAGTTCGCGAACATTACCCGGCCATGGGTAGCTCATCACGTAATCCCAAGCTTCTCGTTTCAGCCCGTTTATCCCTTTGTGATGCTCTGTGCACGACCTCTTCAGAAAATACTCTACCAGCAAAGGAATGTCCTCTCGACGTTCACGTAATGCCGGAAGAAATATGGGGATCACGTTTAGTCGAAAATACAAATCTTCTCTAAACCGCTTTTCGCGAACTTCCTTCTCCAAATCCTTGTTTGTAGCCGTGATAAGACGCACATCCACCCGAACCGTCTCGGTTCCTCCGACACGCTCAAATTCTCTTTCTTGAAGCACCCGTAAAAGCTTGACCTGTGTAGAAGGTGAAAGATCTCCAATTTCATCCAAAAATAAAGTGCCCTGATGCGCCATCTCGAAACGGCCGATGCGCCTCGAAGTCGCCCCCGTAAACGAGCCCTTTTCATGGCCAAACAATTCGCTTTCAAGCAGCGCTTCCGGAAGTGAGGCGCAATTTACCTTGATAAATGGCTTCTCCGCACGCGGAGAACCATAATGAATGGCGTGCGCTACCAACTCTTTCCCGGTCCCGCTTTCGCCTCTCAACATCACGGTTGCTTTCGTGGGGGCTACCAGGTGAATCGAGGAATAAACATTGGCCATTGCTTTACTGTCCCCGACAATATTTTCTGGTTTATAAATTTTTTTCAGTTCCGACCGCAAACGGATGTTCTCGTCTTGAAGTTTGCTCTTTTGCGCATCGATCGATTGTGCAACGCGGGCAGCTTCCGCAATCGTGGAAGCAACAATGGTCAAAACCCGCACGTCGTCCTCAAGCGGCCGGGCGTCAGAAAAAAGCCGATCGACACTCAACGCGCCGATGGCGCGGCTTTCCAGTTTAATAGGAACACAAATGAATGAAATGTTCTGACGTTTCAAATCGCGCGAGCCCGTTCGATTCAGGAAAAGGGGCTCATCGTTAACATTTCGAACCGCTATGGGCTCTCCGGTCGCGACCACTTTACCGGTTATGCCTTCCCCTAATTTGTAACGGCCCCGTCGGATCTCCTCTTCAGATAATCCGTGACTCAACCGGATCACAACGTCTTGAGTTTGCGCTCTAAAAAGCGTCAGCGTTCCGCGTTCCATACCCAGTTTCTTATGAAGAACTTCGAGTGCAGTTTCGAGTTTCTTCTCAAGATCCAAGGTAGAATTCATCGCCCTCGAAATTTCGTAGAGGGCCGTCAGCTCCTGAATTTCTGACTTTAGACCTTGAATACTGGGGTCACTGCTTTTTCGTTCGACCATCTATTTTATCCTCGACTTCTGTAAAACATTTCTGGAAATGAAGTTTTCCGAGGCAGCTACAAGCACCAATTTGTTTTGATCTGCTAACTTTACCGCATGGTCTCCATCAAACAGGATCGTACGGCCGGCTTCTACGGCTATCGCACCAATCCCCGATTCAACAGCCGTTCGAATCGTTTCTAGTCCGATAGCCGGCACATCAAACCGCATGTCCTGTTTAGGCCGTGCGACCTTAACCACAACAGCATTTTTGCCGGCCAAGTGTCCTCCGCGGCGGATAGCTTCATCCGTGCCTTCAATAGATTCAACCGCCACAACGCACCGCTTTTTCACCACAACAGTTTGTCCGATGTCCAGACCAGATACTTGTCTAGCCATTTGAAAGCCAAATGCGATATCTTCCCATTCTTTCTTGTTTGGCTCGCGCTTCGTCAGCACCCCTTCTCTCGGAACCGCG
Source organism: Candidatus Omnitrophota bacterium (assembly GCA_016206925.1). GTDB lineage: Bacteria > Omnitrophota > Omnitrophia > Omnitrophales > JACQQS01 > JACQQS01. Next base: position 8,957 of record JACQQS010000019.1, on the reverse strand, counting down.
GTGCTCAGATAAGTCGTTGAATCAATGATACGAATGCCTTTTCTCTCCAGATAATCCGCTACCGCGCTGAGCAATGTTTCATCTTTCCAGTTTTTCAACTTGGAGAGCACGCCGACCATTTCTAAATCGGGGCGAACATTTCCTGAAAAAAGCTTCGGTTTCCGCACCTGCCCGGCCATAATTGCTTCATGTACAATCTCTTTCTGAAAAAAGCGCACAAGCTTTCCAAGTTCCCCAAGCTTCACCCAAAGCACTTTGTCAGAAACCTTTTCGATATCCTTTGACGCCTCACCGCTAAGTGCGGCGGTATAGACTTCACATCCGGACGCACGCGCCTCCTCCGCTACCAAATAGGGAAAAATACCCCGGCCGGCAATTATGCCAAGTCTCTGCATAAGAACCTACCTATTTGCAAGTGCCTCGTTCTGAAGACTTAAGAAACGAAAGGAGATCTATGATGGCAGGAAGCTTTTTAAGGTCTGCTTCTATTCGCTGCACGGCGTGAGACAGAGACAGTTTAGATCGGAAAATAATTTTGAAAGCCCGTTTCAATTCCAACCTTTCTTCCTTTGAAATACCGTTGCGCTCAAATCCTACGGAATTAAGCCCAAAGGCTTTCGCAGGGTGTCCGTCTGCCATGATGAACGGTGGAATATCTTGCACCACTTTAGAACATCCGCCTACGATAGCCAATTTTCCAATACGGACAAACTGATGAACGGCGCTTAATCCGCCCACAATGGCGCGATCCTCTATCGTGACATAGCCGGCAAGCGTTGCTACATTCGCAAGAACGGCATGATTTTTCACTACGCAATCATGGGCCACGTGAGAATAAGCCATCAACAAGTTGTCATTGCCGATAATCGTGCTTGAGCCGTCTTCCGTACCGGGATTGACGGTAACATATTCCCGCACATTATTGCGGTCACCAATCCGAACAAACGATTTGCCTCCCCGATATTTCTTATCCTGTGTAACGCTGCCTATTACGGCGCCCGTGAAAATATTATTGTCCTCGCCGATCGTCGTGTACCCATCAATGACCGCATGCGCACCTATTCGCGTGCCGGAGCCTATTTTGACATGTTCTCCAACTATGCTATAGGGACCTACGTCGACACCTTCGGCAAGCTGGGCATCCGGATGAACGATTGCGGTTGAGTGGATCTGACCTTGTGCGAACTCTACGCTCATTTATTCGACGAGCTCCCATTTTCTTCAGCATCTCTAACGAATGCAAATTTAACTTCGGCCTCGCAGACAACTTCACCGTTCACTTTGGCAACACCCCGGCATTGTCCAATCCTCGATTTGGTCTTAAGTATCTCAATCTCCATTCTCAATTCGCTTCCGGGAAAAACCGGTTTTCTAAATTTCGCGCTGTCGATACTCATAAGATAAGCGATCCTGCCGCGATATTCGGGTTGGCAGAGCATGGCAACGGCACCCACTTGTGCCATCGCTTCCAATATAATGACGCCGGGCATTACCGGATGCCCTGGAAAATGCCCCTCGAAGAAATAATCCTTTAAAGTAACGTTCTTGATACCCACTGCGCTTTTCCCGGGCGCGAGCTTAATAATTCGATCCACCCACAAAAAAGGATGCCGATGCGGTATGATTTTTTGAATCTCTGTTGCATCAAGTTCTCTGGGTAAATTTTTTCCCATACTCTTTTCCTTTTCGTTGGGCAAAGACTCATTCACCGGACAAAAAGAGATGAGTTTCTTGACCAGCTCCAAATTTTGCGCATGCCCCGTTTTAACCGCAACGACATGACCGCGAAGAGGAAAACCCGTCAAATAAAGATCGCCAATGATATCGAGTGCTTTGTGCCTTGCGGGTTCATCCACAAAGCGCAGCGCCGTTTGGATCGGTCTGCCCTTCTCAAAGACCAGCGTATTATCAAAGTTGGCGCCTTGACCGTATCCCTGCTTCAATAACGCGTCGGCCTCCTGCTTTAAACAGAATGTCCGGGCCGGTGCAATTTCTTTGGCAAAAATATCCGGGGTAACACGAAATGAAATCCACTGGTCTTCTATATCGGTCCCGTCATAACTTAACGTATAGGAAACGCGAAATTCATCTGACGGCAGGACGGCCGCGACAAAACCGTCACCATCTTGCACGTAAACCGGTTGAGCAGGTGTTAAATATCTTCGCTCTGCATCCTGCTCCTTCAGCCCGACCCGTAGGATGGCTTCTACATACTCTTTCGCACTGCCGTCCAATGCCGGCAACTCATTGCCGTGCACTTCCACCAGCGCGTTATCCACCCCAAGACCGTGAAATGCCGCCATGAGGTGCTCAATGGTGGTGATTTGATTCTCATACTCTCCCAATGTCGTCTGCCTTCCACGTAAGGCAGACTCCCCAATAAAATTAGAACGTGCGGGCACCGCTTCATCGCTCGCAATGTCTGTCCGGCGAAATCGAATCCCCGAACCAGCCTCGGCTGATTTTAGATGTACACGAACAGGCTTTCCTGAATGGATGCCGATTCCTTCGAACAGCAAATCTTTTCGAAGCGTGCACTGTTTCATCAAGCCGCTGCGACCTGGTGCTCGTGACGCCTGTTTAACTCGCGCAACACAGGCGGCGTCACATCATACTGTTCTTTCCGAAAAATCAAAGACCGGCTGGTAAAGATCATGTCGTACTTATTTTCATCGGCATAGTCCTGAACCACTTTTTCGATATCGTCAAACACCTCTTTGAGAAGTTCGTTCCTGCGCTTGGTTAATTCTTCCCTGGCCGCATTGTCGAATTCTTCGAGCTTCCCAAACTGTTTTTCCAACTCCTTTTCCTTATCCTGCTTGGCCGATTCGGAAAGAAGCGCAAGTGAGTCTTGCGTTTTTCTAATTTCCTCGGTAATTCCAGTGCGCTCGTCTTTCTTGACCTTACTCAACTCTTCTATCTGCTTATCGTATTTTTCCACCTTTGAGTACTCCTCAAAAATGGCGGCCAAATCAACAAAGCCAACTTTATCGCCCGTCACCGCTTGACGAGGTTTGCGTCCACAAGATGAGGCAGCGGCAAAAAATGTGCTCATCAGAAATAACCATACCACTATTCTAAAAATGCTTTTCCCGCCAATTTCTAATTGCATATTCATAAGAATTGTATCCTCCTTTAGAAACCCCTGCTAAGGCTGAACTCAAATTTACCATTCTTACTCTTGTCGTCATCACGGTTGGCGATCGGAAAACCGTAATACAGCGCCACGGGACCGATCGGCGTATTGATCTTAACACCAGGACCTATACTTACCGCAATGTCATCAAAATCGAAATCAAACGTCGCCTCGTTTACATGGCCCAAATCTGTAAAGAGTGCGCCATGAAAGTTCTCGATGATTGGAAAGGTATATTCCAAGCTCGTTAAAGCTATCGTGCTGCCGCCAACGGCATCACCGGCTTCGATGGGTCCAACACGGCGCGCGTCAAATCCACGAACACTGCCCAAGCCGCCCGCAAAGTATCGTTCAAAGACCGGAACCTGATCCGAATCGCCAAAAGGTGTTACCACACCAAATCGATTAGACCATTCAAAGTGGTGCCTCCCAAACATAAAGTACTTGGTAAAACCCGCATTGAACTTGAACAGGTCTTGATCTCCGCCCAAAAACGACCCCACCAATTCCGTGCCGAAACTGGCAACGCTGCCGTACGTAGGTTTACGAACGCTATCGCGCGAGTCACGCGAAATCGACCACCTTAACCGGCTCAGTAAATTGTCTGTCCCAGATGCTAAAACATCCGGCGATGCGTCTACCTCCAAATCCTGCAGTTTGACGTTTTCAAGTGTGTAGCCTATTGCCGAACGAATGGTCTCCGTAAACCGCTTGCCCACATCAATGGAAAACCCCATTCTTTGTTCCTCAAAGTCCGTGTTAAGCCGCTGATTTGTTCTGCTAAAAAGTCCGAGGCTCAGCGAATAGGGTTTATTAAACAGATACGGTTCTACAAATACCAAATCAATATCCTGCCTGACGCTCCCCAACCGACCGCGTACGGAAAACAATTGACCGGCGCCCGTAAACGTCGGAAAATTTAAAAGATCGAAATTACGCTGCGAAATTTCCGCAAAACCCAGGAACGTTTCAACCGAGCTGATACCGGCACCGAAAGACAACTCACCGGTTCTCTTTTCCTTAACATGAAAGATGACGTCGCGCCGATTGGGCGCCGATCCATCCTCAGTTGTAAAGCTGACATCTTCAAAATAATCCAGATCCTTCAGTTTGGTGATCGAGCGTTCAAGTTTTTTGCCGTCAAATCGTTCGCCCGGAAAAATAAGTATTTCTCTCCGGATTACTAAATCTTTGGTCTTCGTATTTCCACGGATCTTTATTTGCTCTACAAAGAACAAATCGCCCTCGGTTATCCGATAAACCACATCCATTTTCCCCGTCGAAGGATTATCCACGATTTCCGGCTGAACGTCCGCATTCATATATCCGCGCTCATAATAAAAGCGGCGGATGGCTTCCATGTCTTCTGCAAGTCTGCGCGGACTGTACATGACGCCCGGAAGCATTTCCAATTCTTCCCAAATTTCCGACTCGGGGAAAATAATGTTACCTTCAATATCAATCTTACCGACCAAGTATTGGCTTCCTTCCTCAATGGCAACGTCTATCTTTATGCTTTTGGCCTCATGATCGTAGGAAAATTTGGGGTCGATCTTGACATCCAGGAAACCTTGATCCTGATAGAACGCGCGCGCTCGATCAAGATCATCACGGAATTTCTCTTCCTGATATCTGCCCCTTCTCAAAAAACCTACTTTCTTCGTCTTGAAAAGCTTTCGAATTTTCCTTTCCTTAAATGACTTTATGCCCGTCAAATTAAACTCACGGATCTTATAAACAGTCCCCTCATCAACGATAATGTATAAAACCGCTTCTTTTGTCTCCTCATTGATATCCAGATCGGACTTGACATCAACAAACTGGTACCCTTTTTCCTGATACTTTCCCCGAATCGCATTTAATCCTTCCTGCAGTTCATAATCATTAAGAACCTGGCCATCAACAATTTTCAATTCTTTCCGAAGATCAGCCGCGCTAAATTTTGAACTGCCTTCTATAATGACTTGTTTAACGATGGGCTTCTCCATAACGGTTACGACAACTCTATAGCCGGAGGGAAGCTCGGTAAAATCCATCTTGATATCCTGAAAAAATCCCGTGGCATACAATCGCTTTATGTCATCGCTGATGAGATCTCTTTTAAGTGCCTCGCCCTTACGGGTGCGGATCTTATTCAATATCGTATGCGTATTGATGATCTTATTTCCCTCAACAACAATTTCCTGAACGGTCATCTCCCTCCTCTGAGCCGGCTGTGATTCTTCCTCAGCAGATCCAGAAGGGCTCGCTGTCCCAACGGCCGCAGCCGCGGTTGGTTGGGATGTTCCCGGCCCTTCCTGCTCCCGGCTGTCAGCAAGCGTGCGGGGCGATTCATCCGCAAAGACAGCAGCTGCTTGTGCCAACAAAATCCACACAAATGCTGTCCAGGGTAAAATCAGGTAGCGCGATCTAAATTTGGACACTAATTATGTCTCTTCTACCGCTACGCTTTGGCGTTGAAATTCAGGGTTTTCAAATCGAGTCCATTCACGAAAAAACAACAATTCAACGGACCCCGTAGGTCCGTTTCTCTGCTTCGCTACGACAACTTCCGCCTTATTCCTGTTTTCCTCCACGGGTTTGTAATATTCCTCGCGATATAGAAAGATGACAACATCCGCATCCTGTTCAATGGCTCCCGATTCACGCAGATCGGACAACTGCGGGCGATTCCCGGTCCTCTGTTCCACAGCCCGGGACAATTGACTAATTGCAATAACGGGAACTTTTAACTCGCGCGCAAGCGCCTTTAATGAGCGGGAAATCTCCGATATTTCCTGCTGACGGTTCTCCGACCGTACGTGTGCCTGCATAAGTTGGAGATAGTCCACAACCACAAGCTGTGTATCATATTGAGATTTCATGCGCCTTGCCTTTGCGCGAATCTCAAGCACGGTGCTCCCGGGGGTATCATCGATAAAAATAGGCGCTTCGGATAAACGCCCCGCCGCCTTTGTCAAAAGCGGCCAATCGGTGTGCGATAGAAATCCCGTTCTGACCTTTTGCGCATCGACACGGGCATGAGAACAAAGCATTCTTTGCACCACTTGCTCTTTGCTCATCTCCAATGAGAAAAAAGCCACGGGCTTCTTGGTCGCTACTCCAACGTGCTCACAAATACAGGATACAAAAGCTGATTTACCCATCGAAGGCCTGCCGGCCACAATAATCAGATCGGATGGCTGGAATCCTGCGGTCTTTATATCCAACTGCTCAAACCCGGTCTCAAGCCCTGTGACATGACCTTTGTGCTGATACAACCGATCAATGGTTTCAATACCGCTGTGGATCAGTTCCTTAAGCGAGACGAACTGTCCTTCGATTTTGTCTTCACTTATTTCAAAGATCCGCTGCTCCGCACGATCGAGCAATGAGTTGACATCCCCCTGCTCTTCAAAACATTCTTCAACGACCTGGCTTGAAGCGCTGATCAAGCGCCTCAAGAGGCATTTCTCTTTAACAATCCTTGCGTAATGTTCGATATTGGCCGACGTCGGAACCGCCGTAGACAACTGAGTCAAATAACTTGCGCCGCCCACGCTCTCCAGTAGATTTTTTGCGCGCAGGTTTTCCAGCAATGTCACCAGGTCAATCGGAAGATTTCTCTCAAACGCGTCAACCATGGCCTCAAATATCTTCCGGTTGGCGTCATAATAGAAATAATGAGGGCGAAGTATTTCCAACGCGCGCGGGACCGCTTCCGGATCCATTAACATGGAACCCAAAACGCTTATTTCCGCCTCTACATTTTGAGGCGGCACATTTTTTTTGATCTCAAGCGGCTGCTTAATAGGCATATTCAAAATTGCGGAAACGCATCTTTCCTGCACGGAAACGGATCCGGTCCAGATGATGATGCGGAAAAAGGGAAATATTACTGTTTAACAATCCAGACTTTTAATCTTGCTTCGACTTCGGGGTGAAGCTTGACCATGACAGCGGCTTGACCCAGTTTTCGAATGGGCTCTTCGATGAAAATGTCTTTTTTATCTATGTGCACCCCGAGCTGGCTTAATGCTTCCTGTATGTTCTGGCTGGTTACAGAACCATACAACCGGTCATTTTCGCCAGCCTGCATTTTGATCGTGCAAGATAACTTTTCGATCTTTTGCGCAAGCGCAATCGATTGCTCTTTCGCTTCCGTCTGCTTTCGGATTTGACCCTTCTTTTTCATTTCCAGGCGCAGAAGATTCTTTGACGTACTCAGAATTCCCAAATTTCTTGGAAACAAAAAATTCCTAGCGTAGCCATCACGGACTTTTACTACCGTCCCGGCTTTTCCGACCTTCTCGACATCCCGAACTAAAATTACATCCATCGGCAACCACTAATCAACATTTGAAAAAGCCTTATTCACATGATCTGAAACGGAATGACGGCACCATGCCGAGAGCGCTTCACCGCCCGGGCCAAGATTCTCTGATGCCGCGTGCAATTGCCCGTGATACGCCGGGGAATAATCTTTCCTTTTTCCGTCAGAAACTTCAGCAATAACTCTGCGTCTTTATAATCAACATCCACCACGTGATCGGCGCACAAACGGCAAATCTTTTTCCGCCGAAACCTGGGCTTGCTTGACCTTGCGCCTGCGCCATCCCGTCCTCGCAACGGTTTTTTGGGCTCTCGGCGCCTGTCCGGTGAAAATCCATACCCTTCCATATTTTAAAATATCCTCATGCTTTAAAATGGAACGTCATTATCCGGCACCAGCTCATCTTCTGAAACGTTGATGCTTGGCTCTGTCAATGTTTCGCCGGCCCCCTTGGCACTTCTTGAAACCGAGGTCTGTTCTTCCGCCGAAGTAACCGAAGCGTCCTGTTGTGACGGAGCTCTGCCCAAGAATTGAACGCTATTCGCAACAACTTCAATCGTGGAGCGCTTCGTCCCATCCTGAGCAGACCAACTGCGACTTTGTAATCGACCTTCGACAAAAACCTGGCTTCCTTTTCGAAGATACTCATTACAAGTTTCCGCAAGGCGCGCCCAAGTTACAATACGGACAAAGGAAACATCTTCTTTCTTCTCTCCTGCCGGAGATAGATAAGTGCGGTTCGCAGCAACGGTAAATGTTGTTACGGCTTGCCCGGAAGGAATATATCTAAGCTCCGGATCTCTGGTCAGATTTCCCAATAGAAAAACGCGATTGAAGCTGGCTGGCATAAATGGCCTCTACGGTTTTGTCCGCCCTCTGGCCGGCTTTTTTACGGGTCTCACTTCTTGCGGATTAGCCAATTGCCTGTGGGCAGTACTTTCTTTCTTAATCGTAATCATATGCGTCAAAACGGAATTATTCAGCCGAAGAGTCCGTACCAGTTTGCTCACGCTGGAAGGTTCCAGTCTGCAGTGCGAGACAATGAACATACCTTCTTTCTGATTCCCGACCGAAAACCCCAAAAACTTTTTGCCCAAAGAATCAACCTTAACCGGTTCCCCGCCTTGTTGCTTCACCATAGAAGCTATAAGATCCACGGATGCTTTTCCGGGTAAGGCAGCAGAAGGAGTTTCATTTACAAAGGCTATTAATTCGTAATCTCTCATAACATGCGCCTTGTTGCCTTAATTCCTTCGCTTCGATAAAACCGGAGACAGTTGCTAAATTTAAGAGTAAAACGGCCTAAAAACCGTGAATTCTAGCACGCCCAAGCTGCTTTATACAACAAATGTATTTATATTACTAGGAACAACTTAGGGCAGTATCTCATTTTCGACACTTCGGCTTTTTGAATTTTTCTTAGGATTCCTCTCGATCCCTTATCCCACAAGGGATTGCCGCGATTTTCCAGAATAAAATTCTCTTCTCCGGTTAAGCCATTTTTCCTTC
>JACQQS010000023.1 GCA_016206925.1 Candidatus Omnitrophota bacterium | reverse complement strand
TACAAGTATAATCCATGAAATTTTCATAACCTTAAATAAATAAAACAGTTACTGCTTATAAAGCTTGCCACATGTTCCCGTTAGGTTTGATGGCCATGTGGTCACTCTACAATTGATGGCCCAGTGGGCACAGCGTTGGAAAAACCAGAAATAAGTTCAGGAAAAACTCCCGCGGTTCCCCAAGTAAACGGGCGCAAAAAATCCGTCCCTGCTGGATTATGGGTGAAATGCCCCGACTGTCCCAATGTCATATTCAAAAAAACTCTCCAGGAAAACTTTTCAGTCTGCCCAAAATGCTCACATCATTTTGTAATCGGGGCGTGGGAGCGCGTAGAAATTCTCATTGACGGAGAAACATTCGAAGAAACAGATGCTCACTTGAGAAGTACCGATCCCTTGCGTTTTAAGGCCGCTAAAAGTTACACCGACAAATTGGCGGAAGACCGGAAAAAGTCGGGTCTGCCGGAAGCCAGCGTAACGGGTGTGGGAACGCTGAATGGGCGCCGCGTTGCATTGGCGGTAACCGATACACGTTTTATTATGGGGTCAATGGGCTCTGTTGTAGGAGAGAAGTTTACGCGCCTTGCAGAGAAAGCTGAGGAAGAGAAAATTCCCTTAATTGCGGTATGCGGCTCCGGAGGAGGCGCGAGAATGTATGAAGGAATGCTCAGTCTGATGCAGATGGCCAAGACATCGGCGGCGATTGCGCGTTTGCACAACAAGCACATTCCCTACATTTCTGTTCTTACCCATCCGACTATGGGCGGCGTTATGGCCAGTTTTGCTTCGCTTGGCGATATCATCATGGCAGAACCGAAGGCGCTAATCGGTTTCGCCGGTCCGCGTGTCATTGAGCAGACGATACGGCAGAAGCTGCCGGAAGGATTTCAGACATCGGAGTTCTTGCTTGAACACGGTTTAATTGATATGGTAGTTGATCGCAGGGTTATGAAAAATAAACTAAGCAATATTTTGGGTTATTTGAGCTGAGGTGCGGGGATTTAAACAGTGGCACAAGTTGATCTGATCAGCGTTTCCAAAATTTATACGGGTAATATCGTTGCGGTTAAAAGCGTTACCCTGCATGTCAACGATAAGGAATTTGTGGTTTTGGTGGGTCCTTCCGGCTGCGGCAAGTCGACCACACTTCGAATGGTGGCCGGTCTGGAGGAAGTGAGCTCCGGTGAAATACGGATTGACAGCAAGGTGGTCAATCATGTGGCGGCCAAGAATCGTGACATTGCCATGGTTTTTCAAAATTACGCTTTATATCCTCACATGACCGTCTATCAAAATCTGGCGTTTGGGCTTAAGCTCAGAGGGTATCCCAAGAAAGAGATTGATCGCCGCGTAAGAGATGCGGCGGAAATTTTGGATATTGCCGGCTTGCTTCAGCGAAAGCCGAGAGCGCTTTCGGGCGGACAACGTCAGCGTGTGGCCGTGGGCCGGGCAATCGTAAGGAAACCGAAAGTGTTTCTATTTGATGAACCGCTCAGTAATTTGGATGCCAAGTTGCGTGTCCAGATGCGCACGGAGCTGTCGAAATTGCACATTCGCCTTCAGGCTACCATTATTTACGTGACGCATGATCAAACGGAAGCGTTAACGATGGGTGACCGGATCGTGGTCATGAAGGACGGTGTGCTGCAGCAGGAAGCAGATCCTATCGAGATTTATCAGAACCCGATTAATAAATTTGTGGGGGGATTCATCGGATCGCCGCCCATGAATTTCATTGAGGGGCACATTCAGGCGGAAAATGGGAAATCTTTTTTTGTGCGCGATCAAATGAAGCTGAGATTGCTTGAGGCAACTCATGAGAAAATCAGCGCGTATGAGAAAAAGAAAGTAATTTTGGGGGTCAGGCCGGAAAATATTTATGACAGACTGTTCGCGCAGGACGCTTCCGATGATTTTACGGTAAAGACTCAGGTGGAGGTCGTGGAGCCAACAGGTTCTGAGGTTTATCTTTATCTTAAAGCAGGCAATTCGCATTTTGTCGCCCGCGTGCCTCCCAATGATACCGTGAAAGAAAACCAGGATTTACAGGTCGTCTTTGATATGTCCCGCGTCCATCTTTTCGATGCCGACACGGAAAAATCTATCCTCTAAATGACCCAAAGCTCTAAACGCCTCTGGCTGGCGTTACCCGCTTTTCTCTGGGCGCTTATCTGCTTTTACTTCACCCTTTGGATTCTGCGCCGCCCGCATTCGACGGAAACCGTTATGCTGGTTTCTTTCGTGGGAATTTTCTTCGCAATGAGTTTATGTCTTACCTGGATCAGCCTGGGACGATGGTTTGCCATGGGCGTTTCCGTAATAGGAATAGCAGCCATAGGTCTGGCAAGCGCTTCAATTCCTTTTAGCTGGCTGGGATTACATTTTGTCTGGTTTGGAGCCGCTCTCATCCTCCTCGACCGCGCAGAAAAGTACTTTAAAGGTGAAGAATCGGTGGAGCAGGTGTTGGCGGAAAAAGGTGTTGAAGAGCAAAACCGGCTGCAGGAAAAGCTGATTCGGCGCAAGCTGAGCGTCCAAACGCTCAGAGAAAAGTATCAGGCCCACGTGAGTTTAAAAGCCGTAGCGGATGATTTCGCCAGTACTTTGTCACTGACGCAGCTGGCTGATTTGGTGGTGAAACGGACCGCACAAGTAATCAACAGAGGCGATCTTGTTTTAGCTTATCGCGTCGATATGGAGTCAGGTCAGCCGCAATTGGTGGCCTCCCACGGTGTGAAACAGGAAATTAAAGCGCGGAGCAAACTTGGAGACCTCTTTGACCATTGGGTTTTGAAACACCGCCAGCCGCTTTTGGTGTCCGATGTCGAAAGCGACTTTCGTTTTGATATTGTGAAGAGGGAAACAGATGCGTCTTTTCGGAGCTTAATTGCTTCTCCCATGATCAACGAGGGCCGTCTGATTGGCGTGCTCCGCATAAATGGGGCGAAGGCCGGCGAATTCACAACAGACGGCCTTCGCGTTTTATCGATTTTGGCCGTGCTGGCCTCTTCCGCTCTTACCAACGCTATTTTGTACCAGAAAACCGAAGAATTGGCCATTTCCGACTCTTTGACCGGGCTCTATGTGCAGCGTTATTTTCGCGAGCGTCTGGAGGAAGAACACAAACGATCGCTGATTTCCAATCATCCATTTTCAGTCTTGATGTGCGATATCGACCATTTTAAACAGTGTAACGACCGTCTCGGACATGCCGCTGGCGATTTGATTCTAAAAGCTGTTTCCCAAAAGCTGCGGGAAGGTGTCGGCGATAACGGACTCGTGTCCCGGTATGGCGGTGAGGAATTCGTAATCATTCTTCCGGGTGTAAAGAAGGAGGCGGCTGTGATCTTGGCCGAAACGTTGCGCAGATCCGTCGAGTCGGTCCGGATCGAAGCGCGCGGCGATGAATTGAAGACCACGATCTCGATCGGCGTTGCTTCTTTTCCGGCAGATACCCTGGATCCGGAAGAACTTTTGGCCGCGGCCGACAAGGCTCTTTACACAGCGAAGAATAAAGGACGCAATTTGGTATGTTACAACGAATAATCTTACTGATAACCTTCGCTTTTATGTTGATCGGCTTGTTTTTAATCAGCCGATCCGGAGAACACCTCGCGGTTTTAGCTTTGCCCCTTCCCTTATCTTTTCTCGTATTTTTTCTGTTTCCACGGTTCCGTGGTCTTATCATTCCGGCCATGGGAATACTGGCGATTTATTTTGTTTCTAAAATCGTGACGAGTGAATTGGCAACAGGGTGGTTTTTATTGCAAGGCGCCAGCATGCTTATTCCCCTCGGTGGGTTTTTTGGAGTGTGCCGTTTATGGGAAAGTGATTTGCGTACGATACAGAGCCGATCGGAGGCCGTCAAAAGAGCCACGGAAGAGATTCGTTTAAGCGAGCAGGAAAGTTTGAGGGAGCAGGATCGTCTCGAGCGGGAGGTGAACGAGATTGTCGGTTTGTTTGAACTGGCCCGTGAGTTTAACGAATGCATCGATTTAAACGAAATCGTTCAAGTTCTTTCGAAACAGGTTTTTAACCGAATTCCTTTTGAACGAGGCAAACTCGTTTTTCTGGATGAAGAGGTGTTTCCTTCCAATGCCGATCGAAACGAAACAATCTGGCAAGGGCAGGTAAGTTCGGCCGATACCGAAAAGATGCAGGAGTTAAGTCTTGAAAGAGAAGTAATCCGCGAATTAACCAAGAGACAGGCGGTAGTGCGCTTCGACACTCCCGCAGAAGATAAAGATGGCATTTTTAAAAATCACGCCATCCGGTTCCCCCTGTGGATTTTTCCATTGGTGGTTGGCGGCGAGGTTACGGCCGCATTTTGGGTGGAAGGCGCGCGGCAGGAGGATTTCGACAAGTTTGAAATCATTGCCTCTCAGCTGGCGCTGCATGTTAAAAAAGTGAAACTTTACAGCAAAGTGAAGGAACTTTCCATTGTGGATGGCTTGACGCAATTGTTTGTCCGGCGGCATTTTCTCGAAAGATTTAGAGACGAGCTTGTTCGTTCCATCAAATACCGTCTTACGCTGGTTGTCTTGCTGCTCGATATTGACCACTTCAAGCAGTATAATGACACTTACGGTCATCTCGTCGGAGACGTGGCACTTAGACAAGTTGCGCAGACGATCAGGGAAGTCATTCGGCGCGTCGACATTGCGGCTAGATACGGCGGTGAAGAGTTCGCTCTCGTTTTGCCGGAAACGGACTTGCAGGGAGGTCTGGACGCAGCGGAAAGGATACGATCAAGAATCGCCAAACGTATCTTTAGAGCTTATGATGAGGAAACACGGCTGACGGTAAGCATCGGACTCACCGTTTTTCATGGCACGACCGGAAATCTTACCGAGGAAGTGGCGGCTGATGATTTGGCAGCTATGCTGCTCAAACAGGCCGATGAAGCTTTGTACCGCGCCAAAGAAGAAGGCAGAAACCACGTTGTTGTGTACCAGCAATGACGTATTGTTGAATTAGACGCGAAAGGAGTGCATTCCATATGAAGTTTTTTATTGATACAGCCGACCTCGAGGAAATACGGGAAGCAGCCAGTATGGGCTTGATTGACGGGGTGACCACAAATCCATCCCTTGTTTCGAAGGCCGGTCATACCGACCTCGACGAAATGTTGCGTGAGATTTGTAAAATGGTCGACGGACCAGTGAATGGCGAAGTTGTTTCTGTGGAATCCGCGGGCATGGTGAAAGAAGGAAGGATTCTCGCAAAAATCGCAAGTAATATGGTGGTCAAAATCCCTCTTATCGCGGAAGGTCTTAAGGCGGTCAAGATTCTTACGCAGGAGGGAATTAAAACAAATGTGACGCTTTGTTTTTCGGCTACACAGGCACTGCTTGCTGCCAAAGCCGGAGCGACATATATTAGTCCGTTTGTCGGCCGAATAGACGACACGTCCCACGATGGGATGGAACTGATACGCCAAATTCGAAAGATATATGACAATTACGGCTTTAAAACAAAAATTCTTGCGGCAAGCATCCGCCATCCCGTTCATGTTCTGGAATCAGCCTTAGCCGGAGCTGATATCGCGACCTGCCCGCTTTCAGTGATTAAGCAGGTTATCAAACATCCGCTAACGGATATTGGTCTGGCCACATTTCTAAAAGATTGGGAGAAGGTGCAGACTAAAGAGCCTGTTTGTTGATCAAATTCATTTCTTCGTTACTTTGTAAGTTTACCTTTCAAGACTATTATTATTCTTACCTTGCCTAATAAGTCTGTTTGTGTTACGATCACCAAAAATTGCATTTAAGTCACTGAAAACTATAGACTTATTGAGGAAATGGCCCACGGCGAGCGCACGTCTCTGAAATTTCTCTTCGCCCTTATTATCTTTGCCTCTGTAGTTGTCTCTATTTCTTCCGCTGCCCCCCCCGGTCAGAATATCATTGCTCCGCCATCAAATCCCCAGACGAAAAGCGCACAGAAAAAGGACCCGAACGAGAAAATCCCTGTCGAAGTTGCCGGCGATAAACTTGAATACCTAAGAGATCAGGAAAAAGTTATTGCCGAAGGGAATGTGATTGTGTCATATGAGGGCGTCAGTCTCACTTGCGATCGCGTGGAGGTGTTGACAAAAGAAAATAAGGCGTATGCCGAGGGACATGTTGTGCTCTATCGAGGGCAGGATGTTTTTCGCGGCGATAAGGTTTTCTATGATTTTGAAAGTAGCGTCGGCTCGTTTCCGGACGGCTATTTCGGCGATCCGCCATGGTATACCGGCGGCGAAAAGATCGAGCAGGTAAACAAGGACAAAATAGAAGTTTATAACGGTACCGTCACCTCCTGCGATCTCGATCGCCCGCATTACGCGCTGACGGCGAAGCGCCTCACGATTTATCCCGGTGACAAAGTTATCGCGAGAAATGTCGTGTTTCGAATTCTGGGGCGGCCGGTTTTCTGGTGGCCGTACTATGTTCTCAGTCTTGAGAATCGCGAACCTCCGATTGAAATCAGCCCGGGTCATTCAAGAAGGTTCGGCTTGTATGTTTTGACGACAAAGGGAATCGCCATCAACAAGTATGTTTCCGGAAAATTGCACGCGGACTGGATGAATAAGAGAGGTTACGGCGCCGGGCTAGAGTTAACTTACAATTTCGAGGAACTTTTTGAATCCAATAAGCTTTTGGGAACCGGTGATATCAAAACGTATGCAATCAAGGATCATCATTCGCCGAATCCGCTCGCCTCTTCGCCCTTTGCGGAGAAGAATCTTATGACGGAAGATCGAGGCCGATTTTCATGGCGGCATCGTTCGCAGTTGGATCGATACACTGATTTGAAAATACATTGGCATGAATTGAGTGATGAATTTTTCCTGCGTGATTTCTTCCTGCGCGAATTTCGAGAGGAAGCTACTCCAAAATCATTTATCACATTTACGAGAAATACGCAACGATACGGCTTAATTACTGAGATCGTGAAACGAACAAATCGGTTTCAAGGTGAGGCCGAGAAATTTCCGGAAGTTCGGTTTAACTGGAAAACATCTGAAATCGCGGATCTCGGGATCTATTACCAAAATGAAGAAGTTTTTTCCGTTTTGAACTCGAAAACCGCTCGAAGCGCTGAAGATACGGATGTTGTTCGCGGGCATACATTTCATCAGATAAATTATCCGCGGCGCTTTTTTCGGTTCGATTTTAATCCGTTTTTGAATTGGGAGGGAACATACTGGTCAAAAGGCGTTTCGAAAGGATTCGAAGATCGGAAGCATATTGTAAGACGCACTTGGGGCGGCGGCAACGAAGTTACGACGAGATATTTCCGCATTTTTGATGTCAAGGGTTCTTTCCTTGGGATAAAAGCCGATCAAATCCGGCACGTTATTCAGCCGAGCTTTAAATACACTTTTACCCGGCAAGTTACCCTTGAGGATAATAAAATTTTACAACTTGACACGATTGATACCAGAAATACTGGTGATGTGCTGACGTTTGGACTAGAGAATAAAATCCAAACTAAGCGGATGGTTAAAGGAAAGATTCAGCGGGTTGATATAGTCAGTCTAGGTACGTCCCTAACATATGATATGACCCACAACATTGCAGGTGGAGCGAAGTGGACGGGATGGGGACACAGCGTTCAGCTTAGACCTTATCAATGGGTTAGCTTGGAATGGACAGGAACTGTGGATATGATTAGAGACCGCTGGACAAATTCAAATACGGACATGATCATAAATTATCGGAATCTTTATGTGATATTCGGGCATCGTTATTTGCAGGAAAGCAGCAGCTTGGTAACGATGGATGTAAATTATTGGTTGAATGCCCGATGGGCAGTTGGTTTTTACTGGCGGCATGAATTTGACGAGAATCAGGCCCAGGAAGTTGAAGTCCGGCTCACGAGAGATCTGCATGACTGGCTTTTGGATTTTGGTTTTAATTCAAAGCGTAATGACTCTGAAGACGTGCATGCTCACGAGGCGTTTATTGAATTGACGCTTAAAGCGTATCCAAAGCGCAGCTTAAAATCCGGAAGCAGGCGTACAACTGCGCGTCCGAGAATCGGCGAAACCGTTTCAGGAGCAACCAGCGATTACACGGTTGAGCAATTCTTGCGCGGCGGATATCAGACTGAAGAAACTCCAATATCAAAACAGATCAAATAAGAAAAAGCCATGGACGTTTGCGTTGTAGGAACCGGATATGTCGGATTGGTACAGGCGGCCTGCCTGGCCGATCTGGGGCATTGTGTAATTGGGATCGATCATGACCCGGAGAAGATAAGGATTCTCGAAAGCGGCGGAATTCCCATTTATGAACCCGGCCTTGAGGCCATTGTCAGAAGGAACAAGAAGCGGAAGCATCTGCGGTTTTCGGGGCAGTTGAGAGATGGCGTTGAGCGGGCCAAAATTATTTTCATTTGTGTTAACACGCCGCCTCTCGATACTGGTGAAACGGACCTGACTTATGTGGCTAATGTTTCGCGGGGCATTGCGAAATATATGAATGGTTATCGATTAATTGTCAGCAAGAGCACGGTGCCTGTGGAAACGGGCCGGTGGATCGAGAAGACGGTCAAACGTTTTTACAGGGGTAAACAGCCGTTTGATGTGGCTTCCAATCCGGAGTTTTTGCGGGAAGGATCGGCCGTACACGATTTTTTTCATCCGGAACGGATTGTTTTAGGTGTGGACTCAAAACGGGCTGAGCGTCTCTTGAGAGAGCTCTATGCGAAAATAAAAACCCGCTTTGTTGTTACGGATATTGAAAGCGCAGAACTTATCAAACATGCCTCCAACAGTTTTTTGGCCACCAAAATTTCGTTCATCAACTCACTCGCCCGGGTTTGTGACAGCGTCGGCGCTGACGTATTACAAGTTGCCGAAGGCATGGGTTTGGATTCGCGAATCGGACCGAAGTTTCTTCAATCGGGCATCGGATTTGGAGGCTTCTGTTTTCCAAAAGATCTGGCCGCATTTATCCATATCGGTGAAAAAGCAAATGTTGATCTAAAAATTCTGCGTGCGGCTCGGGCGATTAACGATGAACAAGTTTTCTATTTTTTAGACTTGATTCGGCAGCGTCTGAAAGTGCTTCGAAGAAAGAATATTGCCGTTCTCGGATTAACCTTCAAGCCAAATACCGATGACCTTCGTTATGCCCCCTCTCTGAAATTGATTCATGCACTTATTGATCGGGGCACTCGGGTGAGCGTTTACGACCCTGTTGCGATGAACAAAGCGAGGCCGCTATTACCCGACCAGGTGAGGTTCGCGGAGAATACTTATGATGCTGTTAGGAATGCGGATGCCATGGTGGTTTGTACCGAATGGCCGAAAATTGTGAGAACGGACTTCGGAAAAGTGAAGCGTCTTATGCGTAAGCCCATCATTTTTGACGGAAGAAACGCGCTTCCGGGAAAACTGCTTACGGACATGGGTTTTATCTATACGGGTGTGGGCGTTCGCGGCTGGCGCGAGAATCGCAAGAATGGCTTACTATTCTATTAACAAATTTAACCGGATGTTTTTCAGATGAAAGGCGTCGTTCTTGCTGGGGGATTAGGCACCAGGCTTGAGCCCCTCACGCGTGTTACCAATAAGCACCTCCTTCCCGTCTACGACAAGCCCATGATTTTCTATCCCATTCAAACGCTGGTTAGCGCGGGCATACGGGAAATCATGCTGGTTACAGGAGGGCGGAACGCAGGCGATTTTCTGCGGCTGCTTGGTAACGGAGAGGATTTCGGGCTAAAGGCGATCCATTACGCCTATCAAAAGGGGGAGGGAGGAATTGCCGAAGCGCTCGGACTGGCCCGTCATTTTGTCGGCAAGGAAAAACATGTAGTTATCCTTGGTGACAATATCCTCGGAGACGATATTTCTGATTTTGTTTCAGCCTTTGAGAAACAGAAGTCCGGCGCGAAAATCCTGCTTAAACAAGTTGAAGACGCAGAGCGTTTCGGTGTCGCGGAGATTTCAAACGGACGGGTTGTTCGAATTACGGAGAAACCCAAGAACCCAAAATCGAAATTTGCCGTTACCGGCGTTTACATGTACGATCAACAGGTCTTTAAGTTCATCGACAGCTTGAAGCCGTCCCAGCGCGGCGAGCTGGAAATTACCGATGTCAATAACGCCTACATTGAGAGAGGCGAGCTCACGTACGAGACGCTCAACGGGTTTTGGACCGATGCGGGCACTTTTGAATCGCTTCTGCGGGCAAATATCCTTGTGGCGGAGAAGTTCGGGAATTTAAAAAGTGCCCATGCGTAAAATATTGGTGACCGGCGGTTGCGGATTCATCGGATCGAATTTCATCCGTTTCATGCTCAATAAGCGCCGCGATATCATGATCGTCAATTTGGACAAACTCACCTATAGTGGCAATCCCGCGAATTTACGCGATGTTCAATCACATCCGCGTTACCGCTTTATAAAAGGAGATATCTGCGACCGTGCTAAGGTTGACCGTCTGACAAAAGGTTCTTGGGGCATCGTAAATTTTTCGGCAGAGACACATGTCGATCGGTCAATTCAAAATGCAGATGTTTTCCTTAAAACGAATATCCTCGGCGCGCATACGCTTTTGGAATCTGCCCGCACGAATCGAGTTAAGCGATTTCTTCAGATTTCTACCGACGAAGTATATGGATCGCTCAGACGCGGCGAAGCCGGCGAAGGTTCGCCTTTAAGACCCAACAATCCCTATTCGGCATCCAAGGCCGCTGCTGACGGATTGGTCCGATCGTATTTTGTCACGTTTTGCTTGCCCGTACTGATCGCCCGGAGCTCGAATAATTTTGGCCCTTTTCAATTTCCTGAAAAGGTGATCCCCTTGTTTGTGACGAATCTTATGGAAGGTAAAAAGGTCCCGTTATACGGACGTGGCGAGCATCAGCGGGATTGGATATTTGTTCTGGACAATGTACGCGCGCTGGAGCTTATTCTTCACCGGGGCAAAATCGGTGAAATCTATAATGTGGGTCAGGGGCATCCGATCTCCAACCTCGAATTGACCAAGAAAATCTTAAAAGTTTGCGGGGCGGGCGAAGAGTTCATCCGGCACGTTAAAGACCGCCCCGGCCATGATTTTCGATACAGTTTGAATGTCGGAAAAGTCAGAAGGCTCGGATTCCGGCCAAGGTTTCAACTAGAGGAGGCGTTGCGGCTAACGGTTGATTGGTATCGGCAGAATAAGGCATGGTGGAGACCGCTTAAGAAGGATGTTTTTACGTTAAAGTAAATACATGCGAATTTTAATTACAGGGTCAAATGGAATGCTTGGGACCGATCTTGTCCGGATTGTCGGTGCGCAGGAAGAATTGATCGGGCTGGGCAGGGGCGTCAACCGTAATCCGGGTTTAAAATATTTTGAGTGCGATATTCGAAATCGGGATCAAGTCTTGTCGCTGGTTTCGGGCCTTTCGCTGGATTGGGTTATTCACTGCGCGGCGTACACACGCGTTGACGAATGCGAGCGAAACGTGCGCGAAGCGGAAGCCGCAAATGTGCTTGGAGCGGAAAACGTTGCCGAAGCCTGCCTTAAAAGCAAGATTCGGGCTATTCTGCTCAGTACCGATTATATTTTTGACGGCAAGAAAAATGGACCATACGATGAATCGGATGTTCCAGGGCCGCTCAGCGTATACGGCAGGACCAAGCTTGAAGCCGAAATGATTTGGCAACGGACATTAAAGTTCGGGATGATCATCAGGAGCTCATGGATGTTCGGCGCGCATGGAAAGAATTTTGTAAAAACGATCTATGAAATTGCCTCCAAAGGTGTGATGTTTCCCGTCGTCTGTGATCAGTGGGGCTGCCCGACGTACACGGTTGATTTGGCCGGAGCGATTTTACATTTATTAAGAAGCGCACAGACCACTCAGGCGCAGTTTCCCCAGGTACTGCATTACACGAATTCCGGCGCGACTTCCCGGTACGAATGGGCAAAGTTTATTGTGCGCCAAATGGGTCTTGAACCAAATTTGGTCAAGCCGGTATCGACCGCTGAAACAAATCGACCGGCGCGAAGGCCCAAATACGGCGTGCTTGGAACCGGCCTCTGGAAAAAATTTTTTAAAGATTCCCCCCGGGATATTTGGCAAGCAACATCGGAATATATGAGGGAATCAAATTCCGTCACCACTGCATCGCTTGATCAGCCGTTGCGGGGGTGACGATTAGGAGTTCGATGAAAAAGCTTCAATATCTTGTGGCGGGCGGGGCGGGCTTTATCGGCTCGCATCTCTGTGAGGAGTTGCTGAAACTCGGCCACCGCGTCATTTGTATGGATAATTTCCTGACCGGCACTCCTTCCAATATTGAGCGTTTGCGAAATCATGCCGGCTTCAAGTTGATAGAGCATAATATCGTGGAAACGATTCGGGCGGCAGACCCGGTCGACTATATTTTAAATCTCGCCTCACCGGCAAGCCCCATCGATTATGCGAAGCACGGTATTCACACGATGAAGGTGGGCAGCATCGGAACGCTTAATCTGCTCGGTCTGGCGCGCGAAAAGAAGGCAAAATTTCTTTTGGCCTCAACTTCGGAAGTGTACGGGGACCCGGAGATCCATCCGCAGCGGGAGGATTATTGGGGGAATGTAAATCCGATCGGTCCGCGCTCCGTGTACGATGAAGCAAAGCGGTTTGCCGAGGCCTTGACGGTTGTTTATGCCAAAACGCATGGAGTGGATACCCGAATTGTCAGGATTTTTAATACGTACGGCCCGCGAATGAGATTGGAAGACGGCCGGGCGATACCGGCATTTATCAGCCAGTCTATTCGGGGAGAGGAAGTTACGGTTTTTGGCGACGGTACGCAAACGCGAAGTTTTTGCTACGTGGATGATCTGGTTCGCGGTATTCTCAAGCTTTGTGAAACAGAATTCCACGAACCGGTAAACCTGGGCAATCCGAATGAAATGACGCTGGATGAGTTGGCCAAAGCGGTTATACGATTGACGGGAAGCAAAAGTAAAATAGTGCACAGGCCTTTGCCTCAGGATGATCCGAGAAGAAGAAAACCGGACATATCGCGGGCAAAAAAGGTTTTGAGCTGGGAACCGAAAGTTAAATTCGAAGACGGACTGCGAACTACCATCGAATGGTTTAGATCGGTTATCAAACCCGCTAAGTTTGTCGGGCATTAACTCTTTTCGTCAGATTGCTTCGTCGGCCTTCGGCCTTCTCGCAATGACAAATCGTCCCCAATTAAGCTATCGATATGAGTAAATACAAGCGCATAATTTTCTTTCGCACGGATATGCTGGGCGATACGATTTTAAATCTTCCGGTGATCGATGCCCTCAAGAATCTCTACGCAGATTGCCATATTACACTGGTGTGTCATCCTTCGCTTGTCGATTTTCTGGACGGGCATCCGGCCATCGACCGCTTCATTCCATGGGAGGCCGGCAGGCGGAAAGCGAGTCTCACAGAATTCCGTTCACTTCTTGCTCAAGTTAAGAGGGGTGGTTTTGAGCTAGCTATTATTTCAAATGCCCGCAAAGATCTGCACCTCATCACATTTCTTTCCGGCATTCAGAGGAGAATAGGCTATCGAAGAAAGTGGGGTTTCCTGCTCACCGATGCGTTGGATGACCGGAAATTCCTGGGTCAGAAACATGAAATAGAATCAAATCTTGCCCTTTTAAGTCCGCTGGGCATCCGCCTCGATGCCCCTGTGTTTACCATACCCGGCGCACTTCAGGATATGAGGTCGGCAGAAGAACTTTTATTGCGCGAGCAGATTGCCTCTAACTCTTCGTTTATTATTCTCCATCCGCTTTCGACGGACCCGAGAAAATGCTGGACTGCGGAAAACTTCGCAAAGCTAATGGATGCTATTAAAAAAAACGCGCATGTCGAAATTGTCTTGATCGGTTCGAAGGAGGAAAGCACGTTTGCCGATGCGCTTATTGCTCGAAGCAGTCACCGCATATACAATTTGGCAGGAAAGACTTCTCTAAAATCACTTTGCGGTGTGATCCGGAAATCCCTGCTGTTGATCGGCCACGACAGCGGTCCCATGCATCTTGCGGCCGGTGTGGGGACGCCTACCGTCAGCATATTTGCCAAATTTCCGGGCGGACCCGACCCAAGGCGGTGGAAACCCTGGGGAGAGGGGCATACGCTATTGCATGAAGCGCTGGATAAATTGTCAGCCGATGAAGTCTGGCAGCACGTCTGCTTGAAATTGTCTCAAATCCAGCCAAGTGCCCTCAAATGAATTCCGCACTTTGTGACATAATCGTTTTGACGCTGAATCAGCCGGATGTTTTAAAGCCATGCGTCGATTCCGTTCTCAAGCATACTAAAATCCCTTCGCGCTTAATCGTTGTGAATAATGGCGGGGGGAAGAGAATCCGCGATCTGTTTGTTTCGTTTAAGGAGACGCCGCAAGTCAGCCTTAAACTCTTGGAGTTTCCGGAAAATATCGGGTTCGTGCGTGGTAACAATGCGGCTGTTGCCGGGGGCAATTCCAAATATGTCTGCCTATTGAATAACGACTGCATTGTTACGCCGGGGTGGCTTGAGCGCATGATTGATTTGGCGGAGAGAAATCCTAAGTTTGCGGCTGTTAATCCGCAGTGTAACACGTTAATAGATCACGATGCGGTCCGAAACCTGCCTTTGGAGGAATGCGCCCGGTATTTTGAACGGTTTAGGGGTGAGTATTACGTTTTAGGTTCGGTCATAGGATTTTGTATGCTCATTCCGCGCAAAGTCATCGGGGAGATAGGCTTGTTTAACGAAGAGATTGATACAGCTTATTTTGAAGACTCCGACTTCTCATATCGTGCGAGAGCGGCGGGTTACGAATGTGTTCTTGCTGCGGATGCTTATGTTTACCATCAGCCTTTTGGAAAAGCTTCGAGTATTTCGATGAAGCGCCGTCAAGCGCTGATTCAAAAAAACAGGCAGTGGTTCGAAAGCAAATGGGGAAAAGCAGTCAGGATGGCTATTGTTTATGATTGCAACGTGGGCAACGACGCCGAATTGAAACTGCTATTGGAACAGATGAGGAAAATGGGCATTGATGACAACCATCCGCATCTTATCTTAAATACGAGAAGGGAAGGACCTCGCAATTTCGATGCTTTGCTGCGGGCGTTTCAAATGGATCGTTCAAAGAGCCCGAATCTAAAAGCTACGATCATGCACTCCCCCTTTTTCCGGCTTTTTGCTGTTCTACGCATCGGTTTCAAATGGCGAAAACGCTACGACGCCGTGGCCAGCAATAATCCGGATTTTTTAAGGTGGCTTGGGCCGTTCCGCTATTTTCTAAAGTTTTGGACAATCTATGTCACATTTTCAGCGAGTTTGAAACAGCCCGTAAATTTCAAAAGTCCGGATTTTATTGACTGCACACTCGATGTTTCTGCATTGGGAGATATTCGAAAGGAAATGCGTGATGCAAAGAAATAACAAGACAATATTTCTGGATCGTGACGGCGTTCTAATCGCGGATCCGATTGGAAATTATATTATGTCGCCCGCTGATTTAAAACTTTTGCCTGGCGTCATTGAAGGCGTCAGGCTTTTGCACTGGGCCGGGTTTCGTTTGATCATGATCTCGAATCAGGCCGGCATCGGAGATGGTGTTTATAAATTTGAGGCTTTGGAGAAGGTGACGGGGAAGCTCTGTAACATATTTAGCGAACATGGCGTCCGTTTTGACGGAATTTATTATTGTTTACACGGCAAGCTCGAGGCCTGTGGGTGCAGGAAACCAAGGACGGGACTGTTCTGGAAGGCAGCCGGCGATTTTGCAATAGATCGCCGAAATAGCTATTTTATCGGCGATAAAATTTCTGATGTTGAAGCCGGAAAAGAATTCGGTGTCCGCGTTATTATGCTGAGGACGGGGCACGGCCGGTTGGAAGAGAAATTGATTACAACCATGAGACCGGATCATCTCGCGGACACGTTTATGGAAGCTGTCCAAGTCATACTTGGCGGGAGAGTTTCTTGATACGAATTGCCATATTTCACGCCACCGCCGGCGAAGGCCATCGAAAAGTTGCGGAAGCGGTCGCGTCCGAACTGAAGATTCTTCTGAACGGGGATGCGGCCATCGAATGTCTTGATGCGCTTGATTATACGAATGCGTTTTTTAAGAAATCGTATCCGGCCGTCTACCATTTTCTGGTGACCAAGGTACCTCGTTTATGGGGCATGGCGTACGAGTTATTTGACCGGACGGAAATTTTCTGGATTTTTCGGTTGTTTCGGCGGTGGTTTAACTCTTTTCATGCCGCAAAACTCGAACGATACCTGAGAGAGAAGCAGTTCGACGCTGTTATCTCGACACATTTTTTGGCCGCAGAAACGACCGCGGCGTTAAAAAAGGCCGGAAAGATTTCATCCGTTATCCACACGGTCATTACAGATTTTTCGGCGCACATGCTGTGGGTGAACCCGGGAACCGATTACTATGCGGTGATGCACCCGGATACCGTTGAAACTGCGGTCCGTCGAGGCGCGCCCAGGGGAATCACTTATGTTACCGGAATTCCGGTGAACCGGGAATTCCACGAATTCTCTGACCGGGACGAAGTGCTAAAATCGCTGGGTCTGGCACCCTCCGGAAAAAAAACGCTTATGATTACGAGTGGTGGTTTCGGCTTGGGACCGACGGAACCCATTTTGCGATGTCTCGAAAAGTTCTCGGATGAAGTCCAAGTGATCGTCGTTTGTGGTAAAAATGTGGAGCTAAAAGAGAGGCTTTCGAGGTTGCAAACTCCCTTAGCGATGAAGGTACTTGGGTTTGTGGATTACATGCCCAAACTTATGTCCGTGTGCGATCTCGTCATATCAAAGGCCGGCGGTTCAACCATTTGTGAATGCCTTGCCAAAGGCCTGCCTTTGGCAATCTTTTCTTTCATTCCGGGACAAGAAGAAAGAAACGTCAGGATGCTTTTGAAGTATAATGCTGCACGGATAATCGGTTCTCCTGAAGAGGTCAATTCAATTGTAGATGATCTTCTGCACAATCCGGACGTTATGAAGGCTTGGCGCGAAGGTATTCGCTCAATGGCAAAGCCGTTTGCAGCGCGGGAAGTAGCTGAATTTACCAAATCAATTGTAGAGTCCAGGAAAAAGTAAATTTGCGTATGGATCGAATTGCTGAAATTGCTGATCAAACCCGACAGCACGTGGAAAAACTGCTTTCACACGGTATCGAAGCCATACCATTACGGAAAATGACGAAGCGATCTGACACGGACGTCATTCCCGCGCAAGCGGGAATC
>JACQQS010000015.1 GCA_016206925.1 Candidatus Omnitrophota bacterium | reverse complement strand
CTTGCCCCGGGGCAAGTATTCAATCGTACTTTCTCAGTCTTGGTTTAATATGGGAAATATCGACCTCTTCGTAAGAAATTCCGGCACTCCGCTTCGTCGATGACGTAACGTCCTTTAGGACAAAAACAACTTATCTATTTCGCCGCCTGTCAGATAGTCGTTTTTATTACCTTCCCTGATTCTCCTGATAACTCCGATATCCTGAAGGTCCTCAAACTTTTCAGCCAGCAGCCGTTTGACACAATCCGAGAAATCCGTGTGGTAATGAGCTAGGATCTTCTTTGCTACGGCTTCCTCTTCTTTATTGAAACGAACCGTTTTTATCCCCATTGTTTGTAAATCTCCCCTCTTGGCCCTAATTCTTCGACATAGATGAATTGATCGTCCATATGGAAGATGGCTCGATAATTTCGAATTCGCAGCCTAAAATAAACATAGGGCCCTTTTGTTACCAGTCTCTTAATATCGAAAAGCCTCATGTTACGGCATGACGCAAAGGCTTCAAAAGCATCGCGGAAATCAACCCATATTTCCTTCGGAAGCTGGTGCCGCTTAACTTGTTTTGCGACGGTTTTGCTGTAACGAACTTCCATAATTAAGTGTAATACATTGTATTCTATATTTCAAGCTGCTCAATCGTATTTTCTGAGTCGCGGTTTAATATGAGAGGCATCGACCTCTTCGTAAGAAACCTCAGGGCCGCCTGGCGTATATTTGGCAACGGTTGTTTTCAAGAATTTAGCGTCGTCGCGCTTCGGAAAATCCGGCTTGTAATGCGCGCCGCGGCTTTCGTCCCGGAGCAAAGCTCCGCGGATGATCGGTTGTGCAAGAATGAACATATTCCAAAGCTGGCGCGCAAAAACCAGGGGCTGGTTTGTCCAGGGCGTCTGATCGGCCAGGTTAATTCTGGAAAACCTTTCCATGAGTTCCTTCACCTTCATTTCAGTCTGCCGCAGACGGTCGTTGTGCCGGACGATGGTGACATTTTTCCGCATGACCTCGCCGAGCTCTCCCCAAAGGCGGATGACATTTTCGCTGCCCGTTGAATTAAAAAGTTCCTTGTTCCTTCCCTCTTCCGCGCGAACGGCGTGTTCGATGGCGTGTGACGGAATATCCGGAAGCTTCCCGTTGAGGCCGCTCAGATAACGTTTAACCGTATCCGAAGCGCGCGCGCCGCCGAAAATACAGCTGAGGAGTGAATTGGCACCAAGGCGGTTTGCGCCGTGATACTGATACTCACACTCGCCCGCTGCAAAAAGTCCGGCAATGTTGGTTGCCTGATACTGATCAATGTAAATGCCGCCCATCGAATAATGCACGGCCGGAAATACGCGCATGGGAACTTTGCGCGGGTCAGCGCCGACAAATTTTTCGTAAATTTCAAGCACGCCGGCTAGTTTGGCGTTCAAGACTTTTGGGTCAATGTGCGTTACGTCAAGGTAGACCATTTCCTTGCCGTCTACGCCGAGCTTCTGCTCGTAGACAACATCAAAAATTTCACGCGAAGCAATATCGCGCGGGACAAGATTCCCGTACTTAGGATATTTTTCTTCGAGAAAATACCACGGCTTGCCATCCTTGTACGTCCAGACTCGCCCGCCTTCACCGCGCACCGATTCGGAAATGAGCCGGAGTTTGTCTTCGCCCGGCACGGCGGTAGGATGCACCTGAATGAATTCGGGATTCGCATACCAGCAGCCCTGCTGGTAAACGGCGCTTGCCGCGCTTCCCGTGTTGATCATGGAATTCGTTGTCCGGCCGTAAATGAGCCCCGGACCGCCTGTGGCCAAAAGAACGGCGTCTGCGCGGAAAGCGTGGATCTCAAGAGAATGAAGATGGATCGCGAGAATCCCGCGGCAATTTCCGGCGCTGTCCTTCAGAATGCCGATAAATTCCCAGCCTTCGTGCTTCGTGACGAGCCCTTCGCTTTCGTAACGGCGCGCTTGTTCATCCAGCGCGTACATCAACTGCTGCCCCGTCGTGGCGCCGGCAAATGCCGTCCGATGAAACTTCGTGCCCCCGAAGCGGCGGAAATCCAGCGTGCCGTCCGGTTTCCGGTTAAACGCAACGCCCATCCGGTCCATCATGAAAATAATTCCCGGCGCGGCCTCGCACATTTCCTTCACCATTGTTTGATTGGCGAGAAAGTCCCCGCCGTAAACGGTTTCATCAAAGTGAATGGCCGGATTGTCACCTTCGCCCATCGTATTCACGGCCGCGTTTATGCCGCCCTGAGCGCAGACGGAATGCGAACGGCGCACGGGAACAACGGAAAAGAGGAGGGTTTTTAGACCCAGCTCGGAGGCGCGGATAACGGCCATAAGCCCCGCCAACCCGCCGCCGACAACGATAACCTGACTGGAAGCCATTTAAAGTGCCCGGTTAAAGGAAAAAAGACCGAGGAGACCGGCTGCGCAGAGGATGAACCCGATCACGTAAAAAATAATTCCCGCTTTAAACTGCGCGCGCGGCGTTACGGTAATGCCCCAGCTTATGCAGAATCCCCAGAGCCCGTTGGCAAAATGGAACAGCGCAGATGCTGCCCCCAGCACATAAAAAACCAGAATGGCCGGATGGCTCAAATGCTCGCGCATATGTTCGAAACCGACGAACTTATCCTGGATTACGCCCTGAATTCGTGTATTCCAAACATGGAAGCCGATGTAGAAAACCAGAATCACGCCGCTTACGCGCTGAAGCGTGTACATCCAGTTTCTGGGATACACGTATTGGCCGGCATTCTGCTTTGCCGTGTAAACGATGTAGACGCCCAACACAAGGTGAAGAAAGATGGGAAGACCAATAAAACCGATTTCGATAACCGGAAGAAAAGGAACGCTCGTCAGAAAGCGCACGTGCTCATCGTAACGCTCGGGTCCGAATACGGCGAGAAAATTACTCAGCATGTGCTCGACAACGAAAAGGCCGACCGGAATCGCACCGAGCGCGGAATGGATCCGGCGGAGATAAAACATATTCGTGAAATATTGCTTAAGGACAGATACCTTCACAGAGCTAGGCCGTTTGCTTCATCAGAGAATCGAGTTCGCGGCAACTTTTCTTCACGCCCGCAACAGAGGCATGGAGCGCCTCTTTTTCCTTTTCGTTCAATGCCAATTCAACAATCTGGATCACGCCGCTCCTTCCCAGAATGACCGGCACGCCGCAATAAACATCTTTCAGGCCGTATTCACCGTTCAGGTAAGCACAAACAGGAAGCGCGGTCTTGCGGTCATTTAAAATGGCTTCCAGCATCTTTACGACCGAGGACGAAGGCGCGTAATAAGCCGATCCGGTCTTGAGCAATTTCACAATCTCAGCGCCGCCGTCCCTTGTTCTCTGATTAATGGCCTCCAAACGCGCCGGAGGAATTTGCTCGGTTATCGATTTCCCCCGCACCGTACAGAATCGCGGCACGGGAACCATCAAGTCACCGTGCCCGCCGAGCACAACGGCGTTTACCTCGCTCGGTTTCACCTTTAATTCCTCTGCGATAAAATAGGCCATGCGCGCGGAATCCAGAACGCCTGCCATTCCAAACACACGCCTCTGAGGAAATCCGGAACGTTTCTGGGCAAGATAGGTCATGATATCCAGCGGATTGGAGACAATAACGAGAATGGACTGCGGCGAATATTTGATAACCTGATCCACAACATCGCTCACTATTGCCGCATTTTTCGAAATCAGATCTTCGCGCGTCATTCCCGGTTTCCGGGCCAGGCCAGCTGTAATTACAATCACATCTGATCCGGCCGTGTCTTTGTAATCGTTCGTGCCGCTAATTTTGGCATCGAATCCCTCAACCGGCGCCGATTCCATAATATCGAGCGCTTTGCCCTGGGGCATTCCTTCGACAATATCGGTCAACACCACATCAGCCAGATTTTTCTCAACAATACGCTGGGCCGTCGCTGCTCCGACAAACCCCGCACCAACAACCGTTACTCTAGCACGTGCCATAAAGCATCCCCCATCTAAGTGGTAAGTGGTAAGTCGTAAGTGGTAAGTGGTAAGTCGTAAGTGGTAAGTGGTAAGTCGTAAGTGGTAAGTGGTAAGTCGTAAGTGGTAAGTGGTAAGTCGTAAGTGGTAAGTGGTAAGTCAAAAGGCAAAGTGAAAAAGGAAAAAGAATACCAAAGAAGCACAAGAGAGTGCAAAAAATTTTGATATGGAAAGAAAAATGCAGTTGTCATCTTTTTTGTTTTTCCCTTATTCTGTTACGTTTTTATTTTTTCGCTTTTCCTTTTAACTTTTTTACTTACCCCTTACCCCTTAACACTTACCACTTTTTTTAACTTTGTGATGATCGCTTCGCCCATTTCCCGCGTGCCGACCGCGCTCTTGTCTTGGCGTTTTTCCTTCATGTCATAGGTGACGTATTTTCCTTCTTTGATCACTTCCGCAACGGCTTGTTCCAGTCGGTCGCCCGCATTTTTTTCGCCAATGTGGCGGAGCATAAGAACGCCGGAGAGGATGAGCGCCGTCGGGTTCACCTTATTCATGCCTTTATATTTTGGCGCCGAACCGTGCGTCGCTTCAAAAAGAGAGCCTTTCTCGCCGATATTTGCTCCCGGCGCGACACCGAGCCCGCCGACAAGACCGGCGCAAAGATCGGAAAGAATATCCCCGTAAAGATTCGGCAGAACGAGTACGTCGTAGCCTTCCGGTACCTGGACAAGCTGCATGCACATGTTGTCGACAATGCGGTCGTCAAACGCGATATCTGGATAATCTTTCGCAGCCTCGCGCGCGATTTCAAGGAATAGCCCGTCGGTATACTTCATGATATTTGCTTTGTGCACGGCCGTAACGCGTTTCCTGCGGTTCGCAAGCGCGTATTCAAATGCGAAACGGACTATCCTTTCCGTTCCTTCAACCGAAATTGGCTTAATACTGATTCCCGAATCCGGCCGGATCTTTTTCGCCTTGGGATCGAGTGAGGCAATTTCATTGATCAGTTTCAAGGCTTCCTTCGTTCCCTTCTGAAATTCAATGCCCGCATACAGGTCTTCGGTGTTTTCGCGGACAATAACGATGTCGATATTTTCGTAGCGGGAACGGACACCCGGATAAGATTTACACGGGCGGACGCAGGCGTAAAGATCGAGCTCCTTGCGGAGGGCAACGTTTACGGAGCGAAAACCGGTTCCTACAGGGGTCGTGATAGGGGCTTTTATGGCCACTTTATTTCTGCGGATGGATTCGAGAACGCGGTCTGGAAGGGGCGTGCCCTCTTTCTCGAGAACGTCCAAACCGGCCGTTTGGATGTCCCATTCAACGTCAATGCCGGTAGCTTCGATGCATTTCCCAGCCACTTCGGAAATCTCGGGTCCGATGCCGTCTCCGGTAATAAACGTGATTCTGTGCTTTGCCATTACAATAAACTTTACATTTAAGGAAGCTTGTGTAAGATTGACTGCGTTTTAAGCCGAAATCTTATCATAGCTAATCCTCTAAAGGCAATGAGTTATGAAGAAACCGCCAAAGCCATCTGCGGTCTTAAAAGAATGCCTGTTAGAAGCAGGCGCGCTGATCAAACGGGCAAGCGCAAAAGAAAAGCGCATCGACTACAAGGGGCGCCTCAGCCTCGTTACGGAAACCGACAAGAAATCCGAGAAGCTTATTGTCGGAAAAATTTTGAAGGCATTTCCCGGCCACGGCATTCTCGCCGAAGAGTCCGGCGGCCGCCGTCCGGCTTCGCCGCACCGCTGGATTATCGATCCGCTCGACGGCACCACCAATTTTGCGCATGGATTCCCGGTTTATTGTGTAACCATTGCGTATGAAGAGCACGGAAAAATCATGGCCGGAGGAGTGCTTGACCCGACGCGTGATGAACTTTTCTTCGCCGAACGCGGCGCGGGCGCAACGTTAAACGGCAAACCGATCTCCGTTTCCAAAACGCCGGCGCTTTCCGCTTCCCTTCTTTGCACCGGTTACCCTTACGATCGCTGCGATCTTCGCCGCGCGAAATATTACATCGGATTTAAGGAATCCTTTATTACCCGCTGTCACGACGTCCGGCGCACGGGATCGGCCGCACTGGATCTCTGCTACGTGGCCTCCGGGCGCTTCGATGGATTCTGGGAATACCATCTTAACCCTTGGGACGTAGCTGCGGCTTATTTGATTATTGAAGAAGCCGGTGGAAAAGTTACCGGCTATCTCGGCGAGCCTTACCGCATCGACGGTAAACAAACGCTGGCCTCAAACGGCCGGATTCATGGGGAAATGGTTCATGTGCTACGCGGCTACATGTTGAAAACAAAGGAGCCCGAGGACGATGCCAAGGAAAGGGAAGAAAAAATCCACGGGCGGCACGCCTGAAAACAGGCCTAAAGTCCGCCGAGTCTGGAAAATCAATCCCAAGACGCGCGTGAAGGAAAGCGACAACGTCTACGACCGCACTAAGCAAAAGGCACAAGACCGCAAGGCCATTGACGAAATCATCGATTTTTTCGGCGAATAAACCCGGTACCCAAACTATTCCAAGTTTCGCGGGAATGATGACAGCTTAAAAATCACAATCGGTGAGTACGCGCAGTATATCTATGCGGCATATTTCAGGGGATATTGCTCCAAATGTTCGAGGGATCCAAGCTCAAGATCAACGTCCAAGGTTTTCCAATACAGATGGTGCTTGTGAAGCAACTTGACGTCATGGATCTCCGCAACACGGGCATTTTTGAACCAAGGAAAATCCCGATAGGTCAAAAAATACTCCTTGCCGTTGACATAAAGCCATACGCCATTTTTTGATATGTTAGAAATCTCAACTCCGGAAGTGCTTTCCCCACGCTTTTTTGATTTCATCCTTGTGCTCCTCAACAATTTGGTGTAATTCTTTTAACTTTCTTGAGTCCAATGCGTGTCGTGCTTGCGCGCCGTCGCACTACGCTGACGATCAAGATGACGATAAGGAAGAGGATATCTTGGTATGCTCATTTGGCCTGGTTTTCAACGGTTCCCTTTGGCAAATAGTTTTTTATTGTTTCCCGAGCTTTTCTGGCTACCGTCATCGATATCTCTGCCTCCAAACGCGTGGCGGGTTCCCAATCACCGGTGTAGCGTGTAAAAGTAGCATAATCTGTTAGTTGTTCTTGCTCTTCCGCACTCAGTGGTATCCGGATATCGGTTGGTAATAACGCGACCAGCTCGGCAATATTGTGGGTCTTAGGGAAATCGATACCTTTTGACACGAGCAGTGCTTTTAGATATTTTTCAACGCATTGCTGCGCATGGAAGCAAACGGTGTTCAGAGGACAATTTTCTTTAAGAGTTAGGGTATGTTCGGCATTTCGAAAATCTTCTTCTGCTTTTTCCACCCATTGCCGAACAACGGTAAAGAGCTCGTCCTTACTTGGCATACAATACCTTTCCTTCCCGTACCGCAGGCCGGATAACCGTTCCAACGATGTCCTTACGCCTTTCAATATCCTCAGGAGTAACAACAATAATATCTTTTGGCATGCGGATATCGTGAAGAGCTACGCGTACTTCGATTTGCTTCTGTCGCCTGGTTCCCGAAATGGGCATTACGATCATCAAATCAACATCACTATCAGGTCCCGCCGTACCTCGTGCATGGGAACCAAACAAAATAATTTTTTGGGGATGAAACTGATTCACGATACGGTGAACCATTTCTTGAATTCTTTCCTGGGCCGATTGGGGTTGCACGTGTTTACTCTCATCCTTTTTTTATTCTAAAATGAGCAAACGACGGTCAATAATATACCAAAACACAGCTACATAAGCACGATCTATTGAAAATAGAAGTGATCTGGGTAAAGAATTACGCGGCCTGTGAGACAAGCGTTTGAGCGGTCATGCTGTGGAAGAGGCGATCGAGGATGAATGCGGCTTGGTGGTAGTTGTCGATTTCAAATACACCGCTCGGGCCCATGTTCTTAAGGCCGATTTCATCGAGAAGTTGATACTTCAGCGCGGAGCCGGCAAAGTCGCCAACCTGGCTAAGCAACCGAACCATACGAACGAGATCCAAGTGAACCCGTGCCGTGATGTCTTCGCCATCTACGATAAGCGGTTTATCATCCTTTAGGCGAATAACAATATCATTCTCAAAT
>JACQQS010000018.1 GCA_016206925.1 Candidatus Omnitrophota bacterium | reverse complement strand
TCATTAAGCTTTTCAAGAGCAAACTCTCCGGCGATGGCTATTCCGGAGATTACCGGAAAGATTTCGGGTTGAATGCTGATCAGCTTTCGCTTTTGCGAAACCAGGTTGATTTGCATCTCATGTCGGTCATTCGCGCCGGAGAAAAATTTGATCTTGAGAAGGTCATTGAGCGGTTTAACACGATTCTATCCGACAAGAGGTTTCAATGAGAAAATACGGGCTGCCGGCGGAACACTCATCTGAGAATGCGTGCAGCACTACCGCTTCGCCGCCGCGAACCTGCATTGGTCAAAGGATTCGGGAGAAGGCCCGGGAAGAAAAGGGGACTTCTTGAGCTGCTTCCCCGGAGGGTAACAAATGGGGTGAGGTACGGGATTTGAACCCGCAACAACCAGATCCACAATCTGGGGCTCTGCCAGGTTGAGCTAACCTCACCGTAAGTAATGAATGCGAGTGCGGATTATATAGGATTTCGGACTGCCAAGAAAGAATTCCGATACATGGACGTATCGCCCCTTTGGTTAAGAAGCGAACGCTATGTTCGCTTTTGACCACCAAAGGGGCTAGCGCTCGTTCCGATTTTAGCTGCTTCGTACGTCCGTACTTTCTCGAACGCAATGCTGCGCATCCTGCGCCCGGCGTGATTCGAACACGCGACCTACGGATTAGAAATCCGTTGCTCTATCCAACTGAGCTACGGGCGCACGGATGTGCCGTCCCGCTTAAGTGCGAGGCACAGGATGTGCCGATTAACCAGAAGCGGCGCGGGCGCAGGATACGGTCGCATTTATGCCGCCGGCTGAGTCGGCTTCCCGCCGGATTTTTCAGAAGGCTTGAATTTCTCGTAGACGGCTATGATTTGACCCGGCCTATGGTTCGGC
This sequence comes from Candidatus Omnitrophota bacterium, assembly GCA_016206925.1. Classification (GTDB taxonomy): domain Bacteria; phylum Omnitrophota; class Omnitrophia; order Omnitrophales; family JACQQS01; genus JACQQS01. The sequence goes on along the minus strand of JACQQS010000018.1, from coordinate 61,405 downwards.
ATGATGCGGATCTTAAGCTGGTGCGCAACCTCCATCTGCTTGGCTTTCTCAAGCGTCGGCTCCACGTGCGCGTCGGGAAAATTAAGCGTGCAAACGCCCAGGTCGAAATTCTCGCCAAATAACTCAATAACAACCGGAATTCTCACCGAAAGTTTCTGATCGGCACCTTTCGCTGAAAATTTCTCCAGGAAAGTGAGTGCTTTGTTTCGTGGAAACGCAAATTCAAACCTCAGATACGGATACTTCACTTCCCCCGTTGAAACAGCCAGATAAACCTCCTCCGTTCGCCGTAACTGGTCTGGCAAAACGGTACTTGGAATTTTAAGATGCTGATTGAATTCTTTTTCAATCGCCTCAATACGGATACGAAACGCCTCCTGATCCGCCAGCCTCTTTTTTTCCTCTTCCGGTAATTGCGCGATCTCCCGAGTGTCTGCTTTCTCAGCCCCTTCCGTTTTTTGCTTTTGAAAATTGACCAGATTCAAAGGATTCAATCGATTCAGAAAGCCTTCTTCGGAGATATCCTGGATCAGCATATGAACCGCGGTAGCGCCCTGTGACGGTGCGAGAAAAAATCCAATATGGACCTCATCTTCCCACACCGACTCCGCGGCTTCTTCAATCCGTTCTCCGCTGTCTGTCAATAGCTGTTTCGCCTTCTTTACGGATTCAGCAACGTTCAAGTCCTTGATCTTCTGAAAGCGTTTTTCGGCATCCGCGCCCTTTCCGGCCTGCCTGTGAGGCGGCGTCCACCCGCTAAGCTGGAGCGAGCAAACAAATGAAATAAACACAAAAACGGAAACCAAAAATACCGAGAGCCCGGCCAGCCCGCCCCAATTAACTCTGCCTTCCGATTCGAACAGCCATCCGAGCTGAATGCAAAGGTACGTCACCGCCAAAAATGCGGAAAAACCCATGACGTAATAAATGAATATGGTGGCCATACTTACTTTTTTCCTGCTTTCACTGATCATATCCCTTTTCCAAAAATAAAATTCCCCATTTACATGCCGGTATAATCCGGGCCGCCCCCACCTTCCGGCGTGACCCAGGTAATGATGCCGTACGGATCTTTGATGTCACATGTTTTACAATGAACACAGTTGCTCGCATTAATCTGCAATTCCCTGCGGCCGGGCTCTTTTTCGACCATTTCGTAAACATTGGCGGGACAGAAGCGTTCGCATGGATTTCCGAATTCCTGCGCGCATTTTGTCCTGCAAATCTCCGTATCGCTGACGTGCAAATGAACGGGCTGGTCTTCGTGGTGAATCGTGCCCGACCGGAAAACATCCGTTGTTTTCGTAAACGTTATTTTATCATCGAAAACAATTTTTTCATGCTGCCAGCGTCCTTTTATATCGTCCTGAACTTTACCCAGATGCAGGTGATCTTCGACAATCTTGGGATTCTCAAAGAGCCCCCGTCCGCCCGATAAGATCTGCAAGCTGAACTGAATAAGCCCGCCCCAGAGCCCTGATTGAAATCCCTGATGGAAATTTCTAACGCCCCAGAGCTCATGTTTGACCGAACCGCCCTCGACTAAATCACGGTACCTCGAGAGCATGGTTTGGGAGCAATCATTTTTCTCAATCGCATTAAAAATGGCCTCGGCCGCAAGCTGTCCCGACTTCATGGCCAAATGAATTCCTTTCAGCCGGCAGGAATTTAGGAATGAAGCGCCGTCACCAACGATGACAAAACCATCCCCCCAGTACCTGGGCATGGAATAGTAGCCGCCTTCCGGAATGGCTTTGGCGCCGTAGCGAATCATCTCGCCGCCTTCAAGCAGATGGCGAACGATGGGGTGCTGTTTAAATCTGGAAAACGTTCCGTGCAAATCCAATGTGGGATCTTCATAATCAAGGCCGACCACCAATCCCAAATAAACAAGTCCATTTTTCGCGTGGTAAATAAATCCGCCGCCAAATGTCGAACTGCCCAGCGGAAAACCCATCGTGTGCATAACGCAGCCAAGCGTATGCTTTTCCGGCAGAACTTTCCAAATTTCCTTTAACCCCGTCGCATAAACCTGCGCTCGCCGGCCTTCATCCAAACCCAGGCGTGAAACCAATACTTTTGTAAGAGAACCCCTCACCCCTTCGCCAAAAACGGTTACCTTCGCCCTGATTTTTACGCCCGGCTCATAATTGGATTTCCGGTTCCCGTCCCTGCCGATACCCTTGTTGCCGGTTTTCACCCCGGCAACACGATCGCCTTCAAAAAGAATTTCCTGCCCGGGAAATCCAAAAAAAATATCAATGCCTTGCTGTTCGGCTTTTTGGGCGAGCCAGGCTGTAAGTTCGCTTAAAGAAATGATGTAATTTCCGTGATTCCGAAGCGAGGGTGGAGTAAACGGCAGTTTGAATGCCTGTGTGGAGCTCAGAAAATAAAAATGATCGTCCCCGACACGCGTGCCCAGGTTGGGATCTTCAACCCCCAAATCACTTAAAACATCCCGGAACGAGCTGGGATCCATAACGGCCCCGGAAAGCTGGTGTACGCCGGCCGATTTTGCTTTTTCGATCAGGGCGATGTTCAGCGTACGGCCGGCCGATTTCGCCAACTTTGAAAGCCGAATGGCAGATGCCAGCGTCGCGGGGCCCGCGCCCACGTAAAGCACATCGGCTTCAAGCGTCTCTTCATTCACCATATTTGTTCAAAACTCCTGCGCCTCTCGTCTCTCGTCCCTCGTCTGTCGCTTCGCGCTTATGCAGCACTTGAGGGACACAACTCTTCAACCGGGCACTCGGAACATTTCGGCCGCCTGGCTACGCAGCAAGCACGCCCGTGATGAATCAGTAAATGCGAAAATTGCGTCCATTCTTCTTTGGGTACGATCGGCATTAAATCGAATTCGATTTTCACGGGATCGGCCTTGCCGGTAAGCTTTAGCTTTCGCGAAATCCTCCTGACATGTGTATCGACAACAAGTCCGGGGGTGTTAAACGCATTGCCCAAGACCACATTGGCCGTTTTTCTTCCGATGCCGCTTAGCTTCACCAATTCCTCCAATGTTTCCGGGATTTTTCCGCCGTGTTCGCTGACGATCGCCTTGCAGCAAGCAATGATGTTTTTGGCTTTGTTGCGGTAAAACCCCGTCGAACGGATATCCTGCTCAAACTCCGCTCGAGATGCATTCGCGTAATCATCGGCACTGCGATATTTCCTGAACAGGTCTTTCGTAACCAGATTGACGCGCTTGTCGGTGCACTGCGCGGAAAGAATCGTTGCGACAAGCAATTCGAGCGGACTGCGGTGAGCCAGCGCGCATTTTGCGTCCGGATAGGCTTTCTTCAGCAGCCGGATGATTTTCAGCGTCCTTTTCTTTAATGCTTCTTTGGGTTCACGCGCCATTGTATTATTCCCGGCAAATGGCCAGAAACTTCTCCATTTCCTTAAGCGATTTTGCGTTAACCACATCTTCCCTCTGAAACCAGGCTTTCCTTGCGATACCCACGCCGAACCGCACGTCAAGCAAACCGTCAAGCCTGTGCGCATCGGGATTTATGGAAACCTTGAGGCCGGCCTTCCGCGCCTCCTGCCCATACCGCCAGTCGAGATCAAGCCGGTGGGGATTCGCATTTAATTCAATCACAACACCCTCGCCCGCCGCAGCCCGGATAACTTCGGGAACGTCCAGAAGATAGCCATCCCGGGCCAGCAGCAATCGCCCGGTCAGATGCCCGATCATCGTCGTGCGCTTGTTCTGAATCGCGCGCACGATCCTTCTGGTCATGGCTTCTTTAGTCAAATTGAAGTTGCTGTGAACCGAGCCGATGATGAAGTCAAAACTTTCAAGCACTTTGACGGGGTAGTCAAGAGAGCCGTCCGGAAGAATATCCGATTCGACGCCTTTAAAGATTTTGAAGTTCTTGGTTTTCTTATTCAGCGCATCAATTTCCAAATGTTGCTTTTTCACGTCGGCCGGGAGCATGCCGCCGGCGTAGCGGGCAGACTGGCTGTGGTCCGAAAGACCGATGTATTCGTACCCGATTTTCTGCGCCTCGCGCGCCATCTGTTCCACGGTGTTTGCGCCGTCACTATAAACTGAATGCGTGTGAAAAACGCCCCGGATATCCTCCAGTTTAACCAATTCCGGAACGGCGCCTTTTTCCGCCGCTTGAATCTCACCCATATCCTCGCGCATTTCCGGAGGAATATAAACGAGCCCGAGTTTTTTAAAGATTTCTTCCTCATCCCGGCAGGGAATCAATCTCGTTCCCTTGAACAGGCCGTATTCGTTCATCTTCATTCCCATCTTTTTAGCGCGCGTGCGCATGGCTGTATTATGTTCCTTGCTGCCTGTAAAGTGGTGGAGCGCGTAAGGAAATTCCTTGTCCGACACAACACGCAGATCGACACGGATGCCTGAAGGCAGGCGGATCTGGGATTTGGTCTCGCCATGCTGGACAACTTCTGCCGCCAGCTTAATTCTCGTGAATCGGTTCATGACCGCGAGAGGCTTGTCGCTTCCGACAACGATATCCACATCCCTGATGACTTCCTTGTGGCGGCGCAAACTTCCAGCCAGGCTGGCCCTTTTCACCTCGGGCCACTTGCACATTTCTTCATAAATAAGCCGGGCATCATCCAGCGCAACGGAAATCAAGTGGTATTCGGAATGTTTTTTAATAAACGCGATCCCCCCGAGAATTTTCTGCTGGAGTTTCTCACCGAAGCCTTCCAAATCCACAAGCCGGTTTTCTTTGCACGCATATTCCAGTTCGCCTACGGACTTTACATCTAAACGCCTGTAGATCATCTTTACGCGTTTGGGGCCGAGGCCGGGAATTTTCACCATCTCCAAAAGTCCCGGCGGCGTTTTTTTCAGCAAATCACGATGATCTTTAACGGTGCCTTTTTCAGCATATTCCATAATAAGGCCGGCAATGCCTTTGCCGATGCCGGGAATGTCGGTCAACGATTCACTTTTGATGAGCTGCTCCAAATCATCCATGTTGCCTTCCAGCGCCCGCGCGGCATTGTGGTAGGCACGAATGCGGAAAGGGTTGGCGTCTTCCAATTCGAGGAGAAGCGCAATTTCTTCAAGCAGAGCGATAATTTCCTTTTTATCCGAGTACATGTCCGTGCTTTCCAGCCGTGTCCGCAAGTTTCTCGAGCGCCCAAGCGGCGCTCTCTCTTACCATTTCCGAAACATCATTTGCTCTGGCCGATTCCAAAGCCGGTATCCACTCTTTCGAACCCGAGTTTCCAGCCGCAATCGCGGCGTTTCTCAAAAGTCCCTCGCGCTTTGGCCGTGTGAGCGGAGTGCCCGCGAATCTCGCGTAAAACTCATCATCACTGCGAATACTCAGTAAATCATTCAGATCAAGCCACGGGCCGGCTTCGTTCAAAGTTCCGTTCGCTTGAATAAAATCGCCCTCGTTTGCGGGTTTGGCGTGATGATTAAGCGGACAGATGTCCTGACAAATATCGCAGCCGAAAATCCAGCCTCCGATCTTCTCACGCAATCCGGGATCGATGGGTCCGCGATTCTCAATAGTCAGATAAGAAATGCATTTCGTGGCGTCAAGCCTGTAATCATTGAATATTGCCCCCGTGGGACAAGCCTCCACGCATTTCGTACAGCTTCCGCAATCCCGCCGGTTTGGTTTGTCCGGTTCCAAATCCAGATCCGTAATGATCTCGGAAAGAAAAATCCATGAGCCGAATTGCCGCGTTATGGTCAGCGTATGCTTGCCGGTAAAACCGATGCCGGCGCGCTTGGCCAATGGCCTTTCCATGACCGGTCCGGTGTCCACGTAATATTTTGTTTGAAAAGGAATTGAAATCCTGCTTCGGAGCTTTTCTGCGAAGGTTTGAAGTCTTCGCTCGAGTATTTTATGGTAATCCCGCCCGCGGGCGTACTTGGCCACCCGGCCGAAGCGCTCTTTCTCTTCCTGCTTGTCCAAATCAGAAAAATAATTGAGCGCCAGCACAATTACACTTTTGGCGGACGGCAATATTTGCCGGGGATCCAGACGCTTCTCCGTATCGCGTTTCAGATACGACATGGAACCTGCAAAACCCCGATTCAGCCAATCCAATAACCTCGAGCGCTCCTCTTCGAGCGGATCGGCCGAACATATCCCCACCGCATCAAAACCGGAGGAAAGGGCCAAATCTTTTATCTGACGGGAAATTTCTTTTCGGTTCATTGCGCGGGCCCAGCCAACACTGCGATTACGGGTAAGTAAGGGCGTATTCTACATTGTCTAGACCTCGACCTCAACTACTCGTAAAATGTGGCCATGCCTCGTTCATCCAATATCCAGGAACTCGCCGAAAAACGCGGCGCGGAATTTAAAGAGTGGTTCGGCGTAAATTTGCCGCACACGTTTAAAGATTTCCCTTCGGAAGTAACTGCGGCACGCCGTGAATCCGCGTGGTTCGATCAATCGTTCCGAAGCATTATTGAAGTCGCCGGGGCCGACGCCGTCTCTCTAATCGATCGAATTTCCTCTAACGACATTAAAAATCTGCGCGTTGGGCAAAGTGTGCAAACAGGATTTCTAAACGCACAGGCTAAGGTCCTTGCGGCGGCGTATGTTCTGAGAAAAGAAAAAAGCCTCTGGCTGGAAACGCAGGCCGACCTGGAGGAGAAGTTAAAAAATTACATCGACAAATTCGTTTTTGTCGAAGACGTAAAAATCACCGACCGGAGCGGCGAATGGGCGAGCCTCGGAATCGAAGGGGCCGGAGCTCGTAAAGTGCTCGAACAAATTGGAATTGTGTCACCCCCGAAAAATGAAACCCATTTTGAAATTGAACTGGGCGGGATTCTGTTAACGATCTTTTCGAGAAGCTGGTCCGTGTATGGCGAAAGCGGTTTCAGCACTTTTCTGGCCAAGGAGCACTTGGCCGCTTTTCTTGAAAAATTGGATGCCGAAGGCGGCCGGATCGAATGGGCAGGCATGAAAACATTGAATCTTCTGCGTATCGAAAAAGGAATTCCCTGGTACGGAATGGACATGGACGAGAGTTATCTTTTGCCGGAGACGGGACTCGAGAAAGCCGTCAGCTACAACAAAGGCTGTTACACGGGGCAAGAAATTGTCGCGCGCATCAAAAGCCGCGGGCAGCTTAAACGAAAACTTACCCGGCTCACCATCGATACGGCTATTGCACCGAAACCCAATTCCGAAATTATTTTCGGAAACGCGCAAGTCGGGCATATCACAAGCGCGGAGTTGGATCCGGAAAAAGGCGCGGTGCTCGCGCTCGGCTATTTAAAAACGGAGCACCTAGATCCAGATAAGCAATTCACAATCGATGGATCAAAAGCTGTGGTAACGTAATCTACTCTACGTCATCTCACAGCATCGGGAGCAGTTCTTCCGGAAAAATATTTCCGCGGCCCAAAATGCCGGCCGGGTCAAACACTTTCTTGACTTCGGCCATTTCGGAAAGCCCCTGATCGCCGTAAAGCATCCGCAGAAACGGAATTTTCATTTTGCCGATGCCGTGCTCCGCGGAAATCGTCCCGCCGAACTCGATCGCCTCGCGCGCGGCTTCTTTCACCAGCTCCCAAGAAATCTCAAAATCCGATTGGTTTTCCGGAAGCAAGTTCCAGTGCAGATGCCCGTTCCCAATATGCCCGAAGACCGCGTAGGGAATTTTGTGTCTTACGGATAAATCGGCGTAGGTTTTCATTATGTTCGGAAGCGCCTGGAGCGGAACGGCGAAGTCCGTGGCCACTTTTCGAAATCCGTTTTTCGTTACCTTTTCGTTCACCGCAACCGGAAGGGCGTGACGGAATTCCCGAAACACCATCTGTTCTTTGGCCGTTTCCCCGAACCAAGATTCCTCGAGCGCTGAAGAAATCTCAAGCTGCCCGCCCCACACTTCAAGCGCCTTCTCTTCCCGTTTTCTGTCGGTCTCGATTTCGTACCAAATCGCGGCTTTGGCAGATCGCGGAATGTTGGAATATTCCGGCTTTAAGAAATTTAAAGAAGCCTCATCGAAATATTCAAGCGCGCGCACGTCAAACAGCAGCCGTTGATCCTCAGCCTCCAGTGTCTGCCGGACCACGATGGACCAAGCCGCCTCTTCATCCTTAAAGAACGCGATACCGGCAAAAACTTTCTCGGGCGGGCGGATGAGGCGCAGCGTTGCCTGCGTAACGATACCGAGCGTTCCCTCCGAGCCGATCAAAAGATCAATCAAATCCATCTCCCGCTCCACAAAATATCCGGCGGCATTTTTCACATTCGGCATCACGTAGCCCGGCAGTTTGCCCTTGAGCGCAGAACCGCTTTTTAAAGGGATGGAAAATGACCCATCCTCCCGCGCGCGGCAATTTCCCCGCTTTAGCTCAAGGGCATCCCCCGCCGCCAAAATCATGTTCAAACTTTTCACATAATGCCGCGTAGCCCCGTATTTGTAATAACGCGCGCCGGACGCATTGGTTGAAATCGTTCCGCCCACAGCGGCATTTCGCTCCGTAGGATCGGGCGGATAAAGCCAGCCGGATTTCTCCGTTTCCCTGAACAATTCACTCAATAGAACACCGCTTCCGACGGTGATCTCGGCTTTATCTTTCCCGAGAACTTTCACGCTACCCATTTGATTCATGCGTTCCGGCGAAATGATCCAGCCCTTTTGCGGAATGGCGCCGCCGGCAAGCCCCGTTCGATTGCCGGAGACCGTAAGAGGCTTGCGTTCTTTAGAGGCCATCTTCACGATGGCCATGACGTCATCTTGCGTTTGTGGTAGGAAAACTTTTTCCGCTTTGCCAGAATAATTGGAAGCGTCTTTGAGGTAATTCTGGAAAGTTTCAGGATCGTTTTTTTCGAGGAAGGTCACTTACTGCTCTTGTAGGCTTTCTCGACGGAAGATTTCATAAGTCCGTCGGCCTGGGGTGGAAGAAATCCTGCGTAGCCGTTGTGACGTTCGGTAAGCTCAACCACGGAAAAGGCCTGGCCGTTTTTCACCTCGGCCTTTGTAAAGATTTGCCGGAGATCGCTCCCGCGCGCGCCGACGATCTCACCGGCACATTCTATGCCGAGTTTCTTTAACGCAGCGATGGATTTTTCGATGTCCTCAACGGCAATGGCGACATGATGAAGCGTTTGATCGCCGAATTGCTTCACCCAGCCCGGAATCAAACTGGACTCGCCGCGCTTTCCATCGTACGCCTGATCAATAAATATGGCCGGAAAACCCGCGCGCCTGTACACTTTGGCCCACCAATCGTTGTATTCGATGATCCCGTTATTTCCAAGCGCCTTATCCCATGAAAAGCCTTCGGCCGTAAACTCCTTCGCGCGCTTTTCCACATCAAGCGTTCGAAATGTAATGTGATCGGCAACGGGTCTCAGGCCGACACCCGCAACGGACAAATGCTTCTCGACGGCTGCCGCAGCCTTATTCTGGCGCACAAAATCTTCAACGTACGACTGGATTTTCTGATCGATGGGCATATTTCTAGATCTTCCGGCCGTATAAATTCAACTCCGGCTGTGTGTAAACGTCCACATCGCCCTTAACCCTGACTTTGCAACTTAACCGCATATCTTCTTCCCCAATGGCTACCCAGGAAAAAGCCAGCCTCAGCTTTTCGAAAATTCCTTTGGGCGAAGCGTTCTTTATCGTATCGTTCTTGATCAATACGCGGCAAGTAGCACACAGACCTTTTCCGCGGCAATTTAGAAGATTATGTATTCCTCTGTAGATTTCGATGCCGGCGTTTAATGCCGCTTCCCTTAAATTTTCTCCTTCTTTAACTTCGATAACTTTTTTCTCGCGCAGAAAATTAATTTTTGGCATCGGTGAACGGCCTCCTCTTGGTAAAATCGTATCATGGTATAATATCTTCCGCGCAACGTAAAGAGGAGGATTCGTTCATGAATATCGTGCAGGATTCAATACAGGATTATTTGTTCGACCTCGACCGGATCGGTGATTTTGAAGATCCCGTTCTAAGAAATATGGAAGAACTGGGAGACCGGCTTGGTTTTCCGATCATCGGCCCGCTGGTCGGCGGACTCATTTATCAAATCGCGAAACTTGCCGGGGCCGAGTCCGTATTTGAGCTGGGCTCGGGATTCGGTTATTCGACATATTGGTTTGCCAAAGCACTGCCCGATAACGGTGTTGTTCACCATACCGACATGAGTAAGGAAAATATCGAGCAGGCCAAAAAATTTCTTTCTCTCGGAAAACTCGCCCAAAAAGTCCGCTTTCATCAAGGCGATGCCCTGGCCAGCCTCGATAAAACGGGAGGGCTGTACGATATTATCTTCTGCGATATCGACAAGGACCAATATCCCGAAATCTATCCGCGGGTCAAAAAACACCTTAAAAAGGAGGGCGTGCTGATTGTCGATAATATGTTATGGTCGGGCCGCGTTGTTCAGGGCGACCCATCTGCCGAAACAAAAGGAATCAAACAACTGACCGAACTGCTTTACGCGGACAAGGATTTCTTCACAACTCTGATTCCGCTTCGTGACGGCGTTGCGATAAGCTACCGAATGAGGTAGAAGCTAAAAGCAGGTAAAAAGAGGATCTAAAATGCCCGAGAGTGCTCCTTCGCAAATGAATGCCGTTCTGCTAAACGGGCACGGCGGACTTGAAAAGCTGGAATACGGACAGGTCCCCACGCCAAAACCAAATGCAGGCGAAGTCCTGGTCAGGGTCCGCGCTTGCGCCTTGAATCATCTTGATATCTGGACGCGCATGGGTATGCCCGGCGTCGAAATTAAGATGCCGCACATTCTGGGCTGCGATATTTCTGGAGAAATTGCCGGTCACGGCCCGGACGTTTCTGGGTTCAGAGCCGGTCAGCGCGTTTTGCTTCTGCCCGGCATGAGCTGCGGAAATTGCGATGCTTGCGCTGCGGGATGGGACAGCGCTTGTGATCAGTATAAAATTATCGGATTTCTCCGCCCCGGCGGTTACGCCGAATATGTCAGCGTCCCGTCGAGAAACGTTATTCCGGTCTCGGATAAACTAAAATTCGAGGAATGGGCCTCCATTCCGCTCGTGTTCCTGACGGCCTGGCACATGCTCGTTAAACACGGACGGCTGGCGAAAGGCGAAACCGTTCTGATCCAAGGCGCAAGCTCCGGAGTGGGTAGCGCTGCGATTCAGATTGCCAAATATTTCGGTGCTACGGTGATCACAACCGTCGGAGACGACGGGAAAGCAGAAAGAGCAAAGAAACTTGGTGCTAATTTTATCGTTAATTACCAAACCACGCGCACGGCTGATGAAGTAAAGAAAATTTCAAAGGGCCGCGGCGTTGATCTGGTCATCGATCATATCGGGAATAATACCTGGGAGCAAAGCTTGGCGTCATTGGCCAAGAGAGGACGGCTCGTCACCTGCGGCGCAACAACGGGCGGAGACGTGAAATTCAATCTTCGTTATTTATTTACGCGCCAAATTTCCATCACGGGCAGTTACATGGGCGGGCGGCCGGCTCTGCTTGAGATCGTCAAACTGGTTGAAGCCGGCAACCTCAAGCCGGTCGTTGACAAGACCTTTCCGCTAAAGCAGGCTGCGCAAGCCCAGGAGCGCATGGAATCCCGCCGACATTTCGGAAAAATCATTTTGATCACCACTTGAATTGCTTGGCAGCAGAGAAATTATTACGAACGTGTCATTCGAAACGAAAAAGAGCTAAATGAGGTTAGGCAGTACATTCTTGACAACCCATTAAAATGGGAATTAGATCCGGAGAGCATCTAAAATTTTAATTGTTTACGCAGCAACACTGGCCTGGATAAGCGCGTTATAGGCTTGCTGGACGCGTCTCAGGAATACAGAGAGATTGAATGTGATAATCTCGCCGCCCCTGCCGTCGGGCCCGGCAACGAATCCGTAAGCGGCAATGCGGTCAAGAATTTCCTTTTCAAGTAGGGGCACGGCACCGCTTGATCGAGCGCCGGTCGGGCGCTTGGTGCTGCGGTACCGGGCGGTCGGCCCGGCATGCCGTGCCCCTACTTGAAAATCTCCCTGATTTTTGGCCTGCCGCCTGACACCGTCGAGATAAGCAAGGGACCAGGCAATTTCCTGAACAAGGGCCTCCAGCCCGTCAAATTTCCGGTAAACGGACGGATCGCTCAGCAAAAGTACGAAGCGCGTATTAAACCGGCCGGCTGTTCTGCCTTCGACCGCTGTCATTTCGTTCAACAATACGGAAAGACCTTGATCAAAATTCCGCGCCTTGTTTACTTCTGCGGGACGGAGCTTGTTGTAATACATGCGTTTGCTCTTAATGATTTCAAGAAGCCCGGCCGTCTGCCCGGGCGCGAGCGGTACACCGCTTGTCTTATGAAGCAATTCGGTAATCGGAGAAAGATCATCACCCGGCGTGTGGAAAAGCACCACGCGGTCCCGGCCGGCGGCTTGACCTTTTTGTCCCCCCACCCGCTCAGCTATGCGAAGGATGCTCTCCGTGTCTTTAGGAAACGAATCCCAGGTGTAAACAATTACGGCGGAGTTGCTTTGTTGATGAACGGGCCGGAATACGTTGAGTATTTTTTCAATAATTTCTTGAACAGCCTTCGAGCGAACCGCTGAATCCGGCATCGATTGCATGAATTGAGTAAGGTCGAAGGCGGGCAGGACATCCGGTTTCCGCCGTACATTCGGCCCGGACAGAAATTTGATGCGGCTTTTGAGAATAAAGAGCTCCACCCAGAGATTTTCTAATTCATTTGCCTGAAAACGCAGTTCCGGCATGCCCATTCCGAGCCGTTCTGCCAATCGCTCTTTATCGAATCCCTGTTCAGCAAACGTGCCTTCGGCTCTTATCACATCCGAGATTTTCTTCGCCAAATCAGCCAAAATTGTCCGGTATCCGAATCCTGCCTCACCCGCATCAGAATCGACGTCCATGCCTTCCACACCAACTCCCGGATGTGGGCCGATAATTTGATTGTTGGGACTCACAGCAATCCGCTCAAGCTGCTCGTAGAATTGATACAGTCGTCCGGTCTTAGAAACTCCTTCCTCCTCCCGCGCGGCAACTTCGAGAACCTCGTAAGCTATTCGATAAATATTTTTTGCTGCAAGCGCACGGATTTCCTCACTAATTTCTTCCAAAATGAATATCTTTTCATCTAAATCGTCTATCAGGGCAATATTTTTATCCGATTCTGGAAGATCATGCAGACCCATCTTTTGATACTCGAAACTGCCGATTTTCTCTTCCAGATAAGCCAGCGCTTCTCCTGCCGTTTCGGGACCTGACAACTGAGCAGCCGCGCCGAATCCGGCCAGGGAATCGCCAGGCTCGGGCTCAAAGACAACGCGAAGCAGGCCCGCAGCGTGATTGAACACGCTGATTTGTTTTGAGGCGGGATCAAAATGAATTTGATAACTTCCCGTCACCTGGCTTGCGACAATCTCCGAGAGGGATTCCTGCCCCGCCACACGAACGGCTTGCGTGGCGATATATTGATTACTGTAAATGGGCACCCACTCGCTTTCTTCGGCGGCGCGGACGTAGAGAAGACCATTCTCTACTTTGACAAAAACTTTGGCAATTTCCTCGCCGCGCAAGATGGCCGCCGCATAGAAAGGCTTCCAGTAAGAAAATATGGCCATATGATTCGGATGTATATCAAATACGTCAATGCCTTCCGTTTCGTCAAGAATATCCATGCGGCTGCTCGGGACATTACCTCTTTCTGCCTGATCCGTCAGCGGCTCGCCCATCTGATAACGGGCTTGCGTCAGCCATTCCCCGCTAACCTCAATCTGTGTTCCATTTTTCGACCCCAGATCCGAAAAATTAACAAAGCCGCCAAAAATTTTAACTTCGACATGTCCGGTTTGCAGATACCCCTTTATGAACTCGCCCGTGTTCAAATCGTATGCGGGCTCTCTAACGGTCCTTTCTACTCCCCGGGACATACTGCCCGAATAGAAAATACTCGGAAGATAGACCGTCTTTACCAAGGGGCCTTCGTTCCAGAAAATGGCAATCCGATTTTCTGCCCGCGCAGGCTTGCGGCCGCGGGCAAGCGGCTTGAATAATGCGTTTGCTTCAAGATCCTTTTGCAAAATAGGGTCCAATGATTCCGGCAAATTACTGCGTTTAATGACAATGGGGACGCCATCCTCAAGCGGGACGTCATCCAAATCGAACCATTTTCCGTCAAACCAAATTTGAAGAAGATAACCGGCAGATGGTGCGGCAACCCCTTTTTGTTTTCGCGCCGGCTTTCTGTCTCCCTCTTCTTTTGCGCCCATCGGAACAATTTGAAATGTAAGCGATTCGCCGAGCGAGAATCGTTTGAGCGCATCGAGCGGAACATCCTGCATTTGGATTTTACGCGCTTGAATCGTAACCGCTTCCGTAAGCGGATAATCCATTCTTCCGCCAATTTGAAACTTCTCGTAGGGCTCACGGCCAAAATCTTCCGGAATCAACGGTCGATTCGCAGCCGCGCCGAATCCGGCTGCGGCGAATTCGGACGCCCTCTCTTGCCACTTTTCCAGATCGAGATCGAGGACGTACATAACTTTTCCGTTAGTGGTTTGCGTTCGGTGCATTTCCTGTGTGCCGTGACGCCTCCACAGCTTTAAGCCTTTGTCGCTTACATTTAAAATGCGAACGCGTTTGAATCCCGCCTTAACAAGCCTATTCAGGAACATCTTGGCCATTTCGTTGCCAACGGTCGAACGCTCATCATTTGCTGTGATTATGCCCATGTGAGTCGATATAATTTGGCCTTTCGCCAAAGCGCGTTCTGAATCTTTCGGATCTTTAGCCCATTCATACCGATGGGCGCCGACCAGTTTCCCCTCGGAATTGCGGACCGTATCCATAAAAGTGTTCGGCGGAAGATCGCTGCCCCTTACCAAATCAAAACTCAGGAATCGATTCACTTCATCGAGCGTTCTTTGATCTCTTTTGTTGACCTCACCAAATATCCATTCGGCACCTTCCGCCGCGCCAAAACCAGATTCGACGAACGCTTCCTCTCTATCAAGCGCCAGACTTCGAAGGCGCGTCCGAAGCATTTCGGTAATATCTGCGAACCAATCCTCTGATTCCTTGTCAAGACCTTGCCGGAAAGCTTTAAACTTCTCTATGAACCCCAAAAATACCTGGTCGCTTACTTCGTTAGCGTAAAAAGAGTCGAGCAACCGCACAATATTCCGGATTTTTTGCTTGTCCTGATCATTAAGTGGGCCGGTGCTTCCTTTTCTGAAATCGTCCAACCGATCGGCAATTTTCTGAAAGCCGCCGGACGCGTCCAGGTCTTTAACCAAAGCAGATAGGAATGACGCAAAACCGGAACTCAATTCGCGCAGTTCAATACTCTTGTCAATAAACTCGTCTAAATCTTCCCTGGTAAGCAACCATGCCAAGGCATGAAAGGCGTCTTCATATAGATCACGGTCAGAACCAAGATCTAATAGATTCGAAAGTTCGCTTGAGGCACGGCTTTCGTCGCCGAACAGGCGATCCAACCAATACTCCTTATCACCCGCGCGACTCTTAAGATCGGAATAATCATTCCCCGTCCAAGCGAACCATAGTGCATCCTGCATGATGCGATGCTTCCCCGTATTGAGCAGCCAGTTTTCCTCCTTCCAGTTCCAGAGCCCTGCATTTGCAACGAAATATGGCCAGCGGTAGTAATCTTTAAGATCGTCTCCTTTTTGCATGTCGGGGTAATACGAACCCATCATCTTGTCGCTCACAGCGAATACAAGCACTTTATTTTCCTCTCCCCATTGCCCGATAGCACGGACGGTCTCGGCACTCCAATTCCGGAGATCTGCGCGAATGCGCCGATTCACATTTCTAAATCCGTCGCTTGGCTGAGTTTCAATAATCATTACCGCCGGCTGGCCCGCTATCAAAGTTGTGTAGAGAAAGACCTGCCCGAGGCTTCCAATAGGCGGATAAAAGCTGTCCCGCACATGTTGGGTCTTTAGCGCCGACAACTCCTTTCCTACGTCTGGGGGTAAACCTGCCAAGAATTCTTCGCTAGGATAGATGGCGAATCCCTTTTTCCCACTGGGCCGCTTGCCGAGCTTTTTTTCTTCAATTCGTATCGTAACCCCTCCGTAGCGCTTGTAACGCTCTGCGCTCCAATTAAGGCGAATGCTTTCAAGATGCCGTTTCAGCCCGGCCATTACATCCGCAGCTCTTGGTGAACTAACTTCCGTAGTAAGCTCCGCACCAAATCCGACGGGCGGCGCGATTTGCTCTACGCCGATTTCGGATTGCTTTCGAATAAAAATTGCCGTGACAGGTTCGGGTCCCCTAGCGCCGGATGCTCCTATGGACTCAAATACGTCGTACGGTTCATCAAGTCGGACGTCTTCCTCGGAACGAAAATCCGGATCGTATTCCTTCTCAAAAAAATAGAGTCCCGTAACTTTTCTAACTTCAAAGCCAGGGTCCTGGACCCAATCCGTTAAAGCATCCGCCCCCCCACTGAGGATATTCTCAGGCTTCATAACATGTATCGAAGCCCAGCCTCCAGGCTCAAGAATTGCTTTTACGCGATCCAATGCGCCGAGCGGATCCGAAAAAAACGCAAATGCACGGTGTGAAAGAATGACATCAAATTTTTCTTTAGACCGCTGCATGCCATTTAGAATTTCATTTGCATCACCTTGACGATAACCCGGCGCTCCAACCGAATCTTCTGAATCCACACCGATACCTTCAACCGCATCACCAAATTCCTCTTTTACGATTCTAAGCAGATACATCTGCGCACCAGTGCCTAGATCAAGAATTCTTAACGGTCGCTTCTCGTCCTGCTTTCGCAGCATTTCGATGGATGTACGGATTTCCGCCAAAAGATCAAGGCGGTGCATATTCTTAAATTGAAGCAGTCGGCCTTCGCGTGAGGCTGCGTCAATTTCCTGGATCCTATTCTTTGGCATTGGATGATCAACTGCTTCGGTAGCAGCCCATTCGGATCCGAATCCATATCCTGTGACTTTAGAAATCAATTCTTCTTTGAAACGTGTGAATGGCTCCCGCGTATGTTTTTCCAGAACCTTCTCGACTTCTTCTTCAATTTCGGAATTATCCGGAATGCGTCCTTCACCACCGCGCTTTCCACGACTCGAATTAAATAAAGCTTTCACAAAGCCTGTGTATCGAGGCGATTTAGAAATCCTTCCTTCTTCCGCAAGCGCCCGGATGGTATCGTCATGCCAGCTTGTAAAAATTTCCCCCGCGTGTTCAGCATCAATCATCCGCGCAAGATTCAGTCCGGCGGCTTGTCTAAAGGCGCGAAACTCGCGCGCCCCATCGATGATCGCAACCGGAGGCGCAAGCGTGTCGCGCTGCCGGTTGAGAAACCGTCCGTACGAAACTTCCCCGCGTAAAACCGCCTGATATGGTGATTCTTCATCAACGGAATCGATCCTTGGCATGATCAACGCGTAGGAAATACCTTCTTCTTTAAGCCGGCGGAGAATGCCTTCGGAGTGAAATCCGCCCGCGATGAAAACGGCCAGCCCTTCTCCTGTTTCGCCCAGAAGTTTCTTAAAATTGCGGATTAAAGCTTCATCGCGGCGGAGCGCGATGGCGTAAAACTCCTCATGCGCCTCCAAATCCCACTCGAGATCGAGAAATTTCCCGTTCTTCTCCAGATACGCCTGAAAAATGGACGGCTGGTAGAACATTCGATCCTTGCGATACATTGCGAAAGCGTGGCGCGTCATTTGGTGGGAAACAAACTCCGTCAGAAGATCCAGTCGGTCGTAAAGGAGGGCTAATTCACGAACGTTCTCAGAAGGGAGAAGCTCATCGCGCACGTTTTGAATATAGGTTTCGACCTCCGCAAAAAGATCTTCCGCGGCTAGTTCCGCCAATAATTGCTCCTTCTTTACCTGAAAATCTTTCTCCGTTACCTCAAGCAATTTCTTGATTGAAGGAAATGCGTCCGGCGGTTGATATTTTCCGAGAAAAGCCAAAAGCGCGGCTAGCTTGCCGTGATCATTTTTGAAATCGAATATCAAATTATCGAGCGATTTGAGATCTTCCGTGTACCATTCGCGCTTCAATTCATCCAGCGCCCGTCTCAAACGGTTTAACTCATGTTCAATGCCCTGCCGTGCCTGCTCCGATCTTAGATAGGCCGCTTTGTTACGTTCATACAATTCCATGTCTTCCACGCCCCAGAATTCACTCTTTTGTTCGTTTAAAATGGCTGCAAATTCAGCACCTGAAATTTCCCCCTTCCGCAGATATTTTTCGAAAACAGTCCTTTTTATTTCATAGTCGGGAAATGTCCTGAAAAGCAGCGGATCGAGCCTGCCGCGGCCGCCTTCGAGCGCGACAAGGTTAAGGCCGTAGTTTTTCTGAAAATGGCCGATGAGTCCGGCGGTGCTTTTTTGCGCGTCGAAAACAGCGTGAGCATCCTGAATGAAAATGACGGAAGGTTTTTCCGCACTGCCCTTAAAAAGTTCTTCAATGGTTCCCAAATCATGAGGTATGGAGAATTTGGCGAGATTTAAATGCTCGAATTCGATGCTTGAGGATGCTAGAGAAAGGATCGGAGTGGGCCCCGGCCAAGCGGCCGAAGTTACCAAGAAAGTGTTAAGCGTAAGCAACGAACAAATCTTTAAAACAACTGCTCGCACCTGATTATTTCCCCTTGTCTTCGCGAACCTTTTTAAATCATAAAATGATCGGAAAAAATAAAAAATCACTCGAGCGCACGCGCTTGAGTGTAAATAAAACGTAGTTTATTTCAATTATCGATTAAATGTATATTAAGCTTAGCACAGGATGTGAGGGATTACAAATTATGAGACGCTTGGAAATTATTTAAAATAAATGACTTATGATAATATTTTTTGAAACTAAGCGACGAACTTTAAACGTGGGTTGGGGCGGTAACGGCGCCCCACTTTGGCGCAGGGCTTGCGGTTCACTACAACCACATCAGCGGTAAAATCAATATGCTTCCTGAGGAAAGCGGAACCGACACCGACCATATCGAATGGAACATTGCGGCGGCGAAAATTCAAAATGCGTTCCTTGTTGAATCCGCCGCTTACAACAATTTTCACCCAGCGGAATCCGTTCCGGTCAAGCGCCCGGCGCACATTGCGGACAAGTTCTGGGCAAACGCCGAAAGAATCCGGGCCTCTCCCTTTTACCGATTTGTCCCGCAAATCCCCCGACGTGTCGAGCCGCACGGCCCATAAACGCTTCTCCAGTACGCGGGCAACATCGAGAGAAGTTTTCACGCAATCGTTTTCGAAGTCTACGAGCGCTACGCAATTTACGCTTTTCGGAACATGTTTTACAAATGCCAAACACGCTCTTACCGTGTCGCCGTTATACGCGGCAATAAGTCCATGCGGAACCGTTCCGATTCCCTTCGCACCCCACCAAGCCGCATTGGCATCGGTCGAAACGCCGAGCGCGCCGCTAATGAACGCGGCATAACCATCGCCGGTCTGTACGGAATAGTGATCAAATCTCGCCGGGAAGAAGAGGACTTGCTTCGGATGGGCGGCACGCACCACTTCATCGACGGCCGTGGCGACGCTAGATCGCCGCGAAATAATTCCGAGATAGACAGTTTCAAGATGCGCGAAATTAGCGTAATTTCCTTCAATCGTCATAACGGTTTCCCAGGGCTTCACCCGCTCGCCGTCGAAAAGCGCCCTTATTTTCAAATTCTTTGAACGGTCGGCGCACAGCTTAATTACGGCGGCAGCTTCGTCCAGTCCACAGACTACGGCCAGTTCGCGTGCAAATACCTGCATGATCACATCAGCCCTGCGCCGGTCTTTCTTGAGAACATCGCGGGTCCTTAAGAAATACTTATCCGAATACCAACCCGAGGCGATTTTTCTTACAGGCAGCTTAAAAACACCCGGTTTAAGCCGAACACCTTTCTTCCATCGAACCATAAAAGCTCCTAAAAAGTCGTAAGTGGTAAGTCGTAAGGAATAAGTGGTAAGTAAAAACGAAAAAGTAAAAGTGAAAAAGGCAAAACAAAAAAGATGACAACCGCATTTTCATTTCCATATCAAAATTTTTTGTGCTTTCTTTCGCTTCTTTGTTGTTCTTTTTCCTTTTTCGTTTTGCCCTTTGACTTACCACTTACCACTTACGACTTATCACTTACGACTTATCACTTATCACTTTTCTCTCGCCATTCCTCGCGGATGCGTTCGTACCCTTCGTCCAAACCTAGGTCAAATTCCTTATGACGCGGATTTTGAGGCGCATCGCGGAATTCTTTCGCGCAGATGTAACAAATCGTAATATTTTTCAACCGCATGTAAAGCACCGCATCGATCAACGCGCATACGGCAAGGCTGATTCCCATCGTGACCGGGCTAAGCAACGCACCGAGCAGAACGATAGCACAGCCAACGGGCTTATTAAAATCTTTCCGTGAATAAAGGTAAGAGTAACCGCAATGGGGACAGCGTTCGAGAGGTTGTTTGTCCGAAATCTCCGTCATCAGACCGGCACGGCGGTGAGTACGGTGACATACCCTGCCAAAAGCTCGCCAATAAGAAGGAAAATGACGATTACATACATCAACCCGGTTGCCGAAGTGTTTGAACGAATTTCCACACAGCGAAAAACCAGTGCGCCAAGGACCAGCGGTCCGACCAATCCCCATAAAATCCGCATCAGGAAAAATATGAAATGGCCTTCCAGAGACCAAAGTGTCTGCAAAGCGGCGCTGCCGGTTCCGGGTAAAATGGAAAACATGGTTAGCGTAAGCCCTAAGAGCAAAATCCTCATTGTGACAATTATCAAAAAAATTCGCGACGCACTTTCCAAAATATCAAACGTTAAGCCTTTGGCAATCAAATACCAGTGGCCCAAATTCATATTGACGATACTTGAGCCAAACAGAAGCCCCCCGAGAACCGCCGTCAGAGTCCGCAGGAGATCTTCCACAGAAGCATTTGCTAAAACAGGGGGGGAAAGTGATCCAGCCTCTGCGCAAAGGGCAACCGCACAAACCAAAGAACCGGCCAATAAAGCCCAGATCCATTGCCGGTCCTGACGCACCTGCATCACAGCAGTCAAAAGTAGAAAAACCAAACCCAGTCCGCTCGACCACCGCACTGTCAAAGCCTCGGGCGTCGGTTTGTAAAATTCAAACGCCAGGGCCAGGGCCAAAGCAACGACAGCCAGCATTGTATTCAGAATGAAAAAACCCTTCCCGAGCTCATCCGAACGGATTAAGAGAAGGGAGAAACTTATACCCGCGGCCATTTGAAGAAAAAAATGCTCGCTCACTTGCGACAAAACCACCGTATGATCCTCTAGGCTAAGAGTGTTTGGCGAGGTTTCTTAGGTAGCGGACAATCAAACGTACGCCCGCGCCCGTAGCGCCCGACTTTGCATAGTAGGCGGGGCTTTCGCGCCAGGCAACTCCGGCAATATCCAGGTGGCACCACGGAAAATCATCCACAAAAGCTTCTAAAAATTTTCCGGCCGTAATCGTTCCCGCGTATTTCCCGCCGATATTCTTCAAATCGGCGACCGGGCTTTTTACCATCTCCCCATATTCTTCCCAAAGCGGGAGTTCCCAGCATTTTTCCCCGGTCTCGTAACCGGCTTTTTGAATCATTTTGAGCAGACCGGCGTCATTACCCATCATGCCCATGCAGACATCGCCAAATGTTGCCACACAGGCACCCGTTAAAGTAGCGAGATCAATGATGACTCTTGGTTTATATCGGTGTGCATAGGTCAAGGCATCGCAGAGAATCAGCCGCCCCTCCGCATCGGTATTTAAAACTTCGACGGTCTTACCGGAGAGTGTCCTCTGAATATCGCCGGGCCTCTGCGGAGTTTCGCTCGGAAGATTTTCGCATGCCGGAACGAGCCCGACGACATGTTGCTTTAACTTTAGCTTTGCTGCCGCGCGCAGAATGCCGATCACTGCAGCCCCGCCGCACATGTCGTAACGCATGAGATCCATGCCGCCCGCCGGCTTGAGAGAAATTCCGCCGCTGTCAAAACAGATGCCCTTACCGACGAGAACGACAGGCTGCCCGGCTGCGCCGCGGTGTTCGAGAATAATAAAGCGAGGCGGTTCTTTCGAACCTTGCGCTACGGACAAAAGACCGCCCATCTTAAGCGCGCGAATCTGCTTTTCATCCAAAATCCGGCACCGAAGACCTGTTTCCCGGGCCATCTTGCGCGCATCATCGGCCAGACGCCTGGCTGTCATGACATTGGCCGGCTCATCTCCCAGGCGGCGCGTAAAATTGGCCGATTCAACAACAACCTCGGCCATTCCCAACTCTTTTGAAACCGCTTCCAATACCTTACGATCGGATATGGCCAGGATTATTTCCTTTAAGGTATCTTGTTTTCCGTTTTTATCGTCTTTGCTCTTGTAATGATCAAATCGATATTCCCGCAAGCGAATTCCCTCAACCAGCGCAGCCGCGGCTTCCGGAGAAGATACCTTGTTTCCTGTCAAAGTATCAAGTTCAACGCTGGCATTTTCAAATTTCAAATCATTCAGCTTTGAATACAAGGCCGAGCCCAGCTTGCGCAGCTTGTCCGCACTAAACTTTTTCTTTTCACCCAGACCGGAAATTAAAATTCCATTTTTAGCTTCACCGGGCACGCCGGTGAAAAAAAGCCCGTTCTCTTTTCCGCTAAAGCGACGCGCTTTGGCCAGGCCGAGAACAAAATTCTTTACGGCTTTGTCTTGAAACGCATTTGCGCCGTTTTTTTCCTCGCCGGAAAAAACACCGGAAAGCACCGCGCCCGGTCTTAACCGATCCGTCCGTAACGTTGCTGAAATCTTCATTGAGTCATCTCCCGATTCTCTTTCCTTCACTTGTGATTGACGCGACGACCACCCCTGCCTTTAACCGCCGCTTACGAAGATCAAACCTGATCTTAGCCGCTATTCTTTCTGCCGACCCGCTTCCGTTGGCAAATGTAATGACCGCAGGTCCGGATCCGCTTACCGAACAACCGAAGCCGCCCGCATTTCCAGCAATGCGGACAAAATCGGAAATCTTAGGGAAAAGGGAGCGCCGGTATTTTTCGTGAAGCCGGTCCTGCATGCTGACCGAAAGCAAAGGTAAATTCTCCTGCGTCAGCGCCGAAACACTCAAGGCCGCACGGCTCAAGTTGTAGACCGCATCCTGAAATGAGACTTTTTTGGGCAGAACCTGTCGCGCTTTGGCCGTCAGCACCTTTCCGTCAGGCACCATAAGAACCGCATGGATGGAACGGTTTAAAACATGACGGGCATAATAAATCTCTTTTCCATCAAGCACCGCAACGGTAAATCCGCCGACAAAAGCCGGGAGGATATTATCCAGATGGCCCTCAAATTCTACGGCCATTCGAATTAAATCGCGCTCTGAAATCTTTGCCTTTACGAGCTCATTTGCCAATGCCAGGCCGCCAACGACACATGAGGCGCTGCTTCCCAGTCCTTTTCCGATGGGAATGTTATTTTCAAGCCGCAAATCAAGCCCGCGTGGAGTTGATCGCCCGGCCCGCCTGAATACCGCATTCATTGCACGATAAACAAGATTGGATTTATTTCTGGGCAGCTCGTTTTCCCCTTCTCCCGCAATGCGAATACTCAGACCTCTTCCCCCGAGCGACACGGAAAACCGATTGCGGATAGAAAGCGCCAAACCCAATGAATCGAAACCCGATCCCAGATTAGTTACGGTAGCCGGAACGGAAACGGAAATAGAGCGCATGAGGAAAAAGCTAGCACTTGGGTAAAGTTAACTCAGTCTGCCGCTGATATTTGCCTGCTTTGTCCTTGTATGAAATCCGGCATATTTCGCTCGCCCCGATGAAAATGACCTGCGCAATGCCTTCGCCCGCATACACGCGGACGGGAACCGGCGCCGTGTTGGACAAAGCCATGGTCACAAAACCTTCCCACTCGGGTTCGAAGGGGGTGACATTAACAATGATGCCGCATCGCGCATAAGTGGATTTCCCCTGGCAGATCGCGAGCACATCGCGCGGGATTCTGAAATATTCCAGACTGCGCGCCAAAATAAACGAATTCGCCGGAATCAGACATTCTTTTGCGCGTATCGTTTCGAAAGATTCCGCAGGGAACAATTTCGGATCGATAACCGTTCCCCTGCTGGGGTTAAACACTCGAAATTCATCGGCAAGACGGAAGTCGTAGCCGTAGGATGAAGTTCCGAAGGAAACGCCGCTTTTAACCTGTTCTGGTGAAAAAGGGTCGATTATACCGCGTTTTTCAGCCATTTCAATAATCCAGTGATCGGGCTTAACCATGTCTAAGTTTCCTCTGCGTTAAGATTCGTACGTTCTGACCCACTTTAAAAGATCGGCTTCTTTGAAAGGCTTGACAATGTAATTCGTGGCGCCCATTTCCTGGGCTTTCCAGAGCGTTTGCGTATCCGCTATCGCCGTGAGCATGACAACAGGAATGCTCAGCGTATCCGGATTTGCTTTGAGCTCGGCAAGAACATCCAATCCATCCATGATGGGCATGGCAATATCGAGCAAAATTAAATTCGGAATACACGATTTGATCTTGAGGAGACCCTCGGCACCACTCGTTGCAGTGATCACCGAGTAATCATAAGCTTCGAGTAAATCCTTCAACGCGGCGAGAAGTTCGCTATCGTCATCAATAGCCAATATTGTTCTCTTCGCGCGTTTTACCATAGGGGTGGGCTCTGTGGAAAGAGGTTTAAACGACAAAAGTCCGTCGAAGAATAAATTAAAACAGCTTACTTCCTGTGGCGGCTGATGTTTCTTTGTCCGATTTAGAAGCCGATACCAGTGTCTTCGATTTGGATGCATCGGATTCCGAAACATCCTGCGATTTTTCGGTTTCTCCCTCGCTCGTCGGAGAAATTTTTGCCTTCGCAGAACTTTTGAAATAATAATCTTCGGTACCTTCATCTGTTTGACGGTTGATCACGCCGGTCATTGAATCTTTGAGCCATTCTCCCCGCCAAAACGAAACCCCGTCGTCCGCGCTGGTCTGCATGGTTTCCCAGACACTCGGCGCCGTCTCTGAAGGAGTTATCGTGTAATTTGTGGCTGAATAACCTTTCTTAGAGGCTTTCTTGGACGCGAATTTGCCGTCCTGAAAAACAAGCACATCGGCGCCTTCCAATACACCTTTGCCTGAGTTTGATTTAATCTCAATGTCCCACGAAGTGCCGTTTAAATCTGTTTTCTTCTCTTCGATCATCTTTCTTAGCTGTTCCCTCTTTTCTTCTTCACTTTGCTCTTTACTCTGCTCTTTCGCGGTCGCAAGGGACGTATTGAAGAAAAGTGAAATAACGAGAATAAGCTGAAGTGCCATGCGAAACATTTTCTGTCCTCCTTAAACAACGTTCTATAAAGATTTAGGTAATTCGATTTAAAACTTATGGGAAGTTAAGACATGAGATATTGCCACGGTAGGGCTATGATTTCAACACCTTTCCGTCAAAGCTTTCTCTGACCGATAAATAGTTTTTTACCCAATCGGCGCTCTCGTCACCGGGAGCAAGTCCGAGATACTTCCTGAAATGTTCGATCGCTTTATCATGGTCCTCAAATTCTTTTGCGTAGATATAGCCGATGTTGTAATGTGCCTTGGAATCCTCCGGATCAATTTCAGAAGCGCGGAGGAACTCTTTCATAGCTTTCCGGTATTCCTTCTGTTCCGCGTAAAATACCCCAAGATTGTAATGCGTCGCCGCTGTTTCTTTGACGAGTGTTTTATTTTCTTTGGCCAGTTTGCTGAATTTGGACGGCGCTTTCTTGAGATCTTTAGCAAGCTTTTTGCTTTCCTCAACCAGTTGCGAGTGCTCTTCCTTCAATTTCTCATATTTCTCTTTGTAATTCTTCAATTCTTCAAGCTGATTTTCAAGAGATTTGATTTGCTCCTGACTGGACCGCATTTTTTGATCGTGGCCCTCGTACTCTTGGCTGATTCTGTCCAGTTCATTTTGCAAAACCGTATTCTCGGCTTCTATGGCTCCGAGCGCCTGTTTCAGTGTTTCGTGGTCGCTCGTGAGCCGAGTTAGGTTTTCCGTCAAATCCATGTTCTCCAGCAGAATTTCGTGATCCTTTTTAACCAACTCCAGATATTGGATTTCCAGCTCGGTTAACCGGCTCTTGTCCTTCATCAACTCCTTGGCCTGCGTTAACACATTGTTGCGATCCTCTTCCAATTGCTTGTAACTTTGCTCGAGATCTTCATACTTTTTTAGGAGTACGTCAACTTGATCGCCGGATGATCCCACCTGGTCTTTCAGAATAGACAGCGTTTTTTCCGCGCGCTCAACAGAAACCCGGGATTCGCGATATTTCATCACGCCGAACATGCCGGCCGCGGTTAAAAATGCGAGAATGAAGATGTATCTCATCCTGCCCATTAAAAATTGAACGAGTTTATTCATATCGAATTTCATCCATTGCAAACATTGCAAATTATGCTACCGCACCTGCTACACCGGGATGCTCCGCTGATTCTTTTGCGAGTGCCGGATATTCACGATAGCCTTTCATAGACTCCGATGCCGGCAAAGGTTCTCCTGTAACAAACGACTCGCCATCGACAATATATGGCGTTAGGAGAACAAGCAGCTCGGCACGCTGTTTGTCCTTGGTCTGCGATCGGAACATATTACCTAGATATGGAATATCGCCCAAGTACGGAACCCGCTTATCCGAAACCACAAGATCATCACGCCGCAAACCGGCAATCACGACAGAGGTCCTGTCCTTAACCATGACGGTGGTCTGCGCCTCCGAGGTATCAACGATCGGAATTTTATTTCCGCTTTGCGTAGTGAGCGTACTTGTTACGCTGGATATTTCCGGCTTTATGCTCATGGTCACAAAACCATCGTCATTAATGGTGGGCGTAACGGAAAGCTGAATGCCGATATCAATGAATGTCACTTGTTCGGCGACGGTGTTACTGGAAGTTCCGGTTGTTGTAGTAGTCGTCACATAGGCCTGCCGCTCTCCTACGTGAATCTTCGCCTCCTGATTATTGGTGACGGTAATGCGCGGACTGGAGAGCACTTTAGTTTCTCCAAGTGTACGCAGGAAATTGAGAAGCACTTCAAACTTGTCTTCACCCAGCTGTCCCAAAATCAAATTTTCCGTAAACGTGTTCTTGGACACGTTGGTGGTAGGTCGGGTTGTCGGAGCTATACTCACAAAATCATCAAATGCGCTTGCGCCCGTTCTATCCAGAACTTTGAACACATGACTGCTTAAAAAGGTGCTGGCATCATTACTTGAGTCGCCGAGCTGATTTGTCTGAAAAAATCCTTCCCATTTAAATTCGGCATCCAGATTGTCGGATATGGTGACTTTTATGATTTTGGCCACGATGAGAACTTCTTTTGTCTTTTGGTCTAAGGCCTTGATTAATTTCGCAATGGCTTCCATGCGTTCCGGAAATGTCTGAACAACAACCTGGTTGCTCGTTTCATCGGCAATGACGGTGCCGGCAGACTTTGAATCTAATTGCGACTTCAGCCGTTCTTCGATATCTCTGGCCTTGGCGTATTGAAGCGGAAAAACCCGGATGCCCCGCTGGGTTTCCTGTGTTTCAACCGCGCGCCTCATCCGGGCAAGGTTATCTTCGGTGTCCATCACCAGAACCATGCCGGATTCCTGGTCGACCAGCACACGCCCAATTTCACTCTTAAGGGCATCCAGCGCCGCGAAAATACGTTCGGGAACGGCAAATTTTAATGTGAATAATTCCACCTTCCGCGGGTCGGAAAACTTGCGGCCGTAACGGGTCTTGTATTCGGTTTCGGTCATGATATTGTAAATTTCGCCCTGCTTATCGTACGCAAGCTCATTCGTAATGAGAACAATATCCAAAATGTCCCTGATAGGAACGTCGTTCAACAGCAATAAGAGACGACCGCTGACCGACTTGCTTATCGCCAGATTCAGCCCGCCTTTCATAGCAATGAACCTCAACGCTTCCGTTACCTCGATATTCCTCAAATCCAGAGAAATACGTTCCTCAAGACCTTTGGAAGGTTCGGCGGCTTCCTCTGAAGACTGCCCGCTCCCACCTTCGTACGGTGTGAATCCCCCTTCTCCGGCGGATTCCAAAAGATCCGTAATGCTTTCTAGAGAGGAGTCGACATCGCTTTTCGTATCATTCGCAGTCTCGTCCTCTTGCGCGTAAAGACCGGGAACCAGCCAAGTCATTAGAACAAAAATAACGAGAATGCGAGAAACTTTTAACTTCATTTAAGTTCAAATTCCTTGCCGTCGATGCTCAAGATAACTTTGTCCTTAAAGATAGTGACAATTCTTATTTTCTCATCGATCGTTTGTCCCCGGCGGACAAAATGGGTTTTCTTCTTTGCCGTATCCTCGATCATGGCCTCGGGATTTTGAGACCATGCAATGCCCACAAGCGAAAAACTCTTGGAGAAATCCTCATTCTCTGTCTTGCTCGGCTCGACCTCAGTTTTCTCCTCCGGTTTACGTTCTCTCAACACCGGCTTCTCAAAAATGTTTCTGGCCGAAACTTTTTCCAGGTAATAAGAAAGCGTATTCAGCCGTTCCGGCGTTCCTTTTGCCTCCTGTGTACCTTCCCCGGGCTCAAATATGAGATTGGACGCCCTGTTTAATTCAAGCCCCATATGAATCACGGCATAACCAAAATATAAACCGCCAAGCGCGATGAGTATCTTCAAAAGTGTGTTAACCTGGCGGATGCCGACGGAACTTCGTGTAAACCGCTTTAACGAAAACTGTCGCGCCGAGGACAAGGATTTCCAAAAGGAAAATCTTCCCTTAAGCGCCGCGGCAGAGAACCAATTCCTGCCCTCCCGTTTCTTACTCTCGGCCCGCAGCGCATCTTGCTTCGGGTTCTCAATTAGCTTGAGTAACTGCTTTTCTGGAGTAAGTGGTGGTTCGTTCTCTGCCATCCGCCTTTTACATCCTCTTCAACCAATCTTTCGATCAGTTCCGCATCTACGACAAATTTGTTTCGAAGCAATAGTTCCTTTAACGCCCGATGGCAAAGCATGTTTACGCGTCTGGGATAGCCGTTGGTGTGCCGATAAATGGCCCCCAGCGCTTCCTCCAAAAACAAGTGCATTTCGATGTGATAACCGGCTTGCTGCATTCTGAAAAAAACCATCGCTTTCATTTCTTCAAAGTCAAGCGGCTCCAGCTTTCCTTTGTAACTTATACGATCAAAGAAATTCGGGATTTCTTTGATCTTTGTCTGCAGTTCCAGCTGACCCAGCAAAACCAATTGCAGCAGTTTAAACTCATTGGTTTCATAATTTAATAACACTCTCAGTACTTCGAGACATTCACCGGTTAATTTCTGCGCTTCATCGACAATAAGAATAATGGTTTTGTTTTCCTCAACCGTTTTTTTGAAGAAAAATCTTTCCAAAGCATCCCGCATGTCCACGAGCGACGCGATCCGATCTTGATACAACGGGACTACCCCGAAATTTCTGGCAATGGATGAAAGGAATTCAACGGGATTTTCATAGTAAGGATCCAGCACCATGTGGAACAAACAGTCGTCGCGATCTTTAAGTTCCTGAATCAACTTTCGGGAAAGTGTGGTCTTGCCTGTTCCTACGTCACCCAGTATGACGCTCATGCCTCTCTTCAAGCGCAGATCGATCAATACATTGGTCAAGGCTGCTTCGTGTTCTTTGGACAAATAAAAGAAATCGGGATCAGGGCTTGTCGAAAAAGGCTCTTTCTTAAAACCCAGGATTTTATAGTAGCTCATGGCGGTCCTCGTCTTGAGATAACTTTTTTCTGATCAAACTTAACGGATAACCTTCGTTCATCATCTCTGTGATGGAACGAAAACGCTTCTCCGTATCGGTGATATCATAGAATCGCTTGTTGCCGTTTCTATGAGCAACGGAAAACAATCCGATCGTCGTGTAATAATTTAGTTTCGAATACGGAATTTGCAGTTTCGCGTCTATTTCCTTTGCGCTAACGCATCCATTCTGTCCGTTACCGTTTTGCATAGCTCCTTCGCGCTCATCAGGCCTAAATCAGTATTCAGTAATTACGGCACTTAGAGTAAGTACCTTAAGAAGCCGTACTTCAACATTTTTAAGCCTAATGCTTGCAACTGGTTGTCATTCTGAGGGTTCTGGAAGCTAGAGGAACACGCGGCAAGCGTTCGACAAAGAACATGACATGCATGACCGTCTCCTTTAAAATACTTCTTAAATTCGGGCTCATTAAGCCGATAAGTTGCTTACCGTAATCAACCATTTCTAAGAAGGATGTGTACAACTTGTTGTTTGTCATTTCGCAGCAGATCGTCAATTCTTTCCTCGCCATCATGGCCATTGCGGCAGTGTTTGCCATTTTACTGGCAAGGCTGGCCACTAAAAGAGCCGAACTCGACCAGAAAATTAACACCGGCGCCGAGCGGATCATCGACGAAAAATTCTCAGAATCTCTGGCCAAGCAAATTTCCAAGCTACCCATCCCGCCCGACCAACGAAATGAAGTTGCCCAAAAACTGACGGCTCTTCTCGACCACGAAGCGCAACAGCGTGTTGAAGCGAAAAACCGGGAAGTCGCGGCACAATATGAAAAAGTCGTGGCTGAAAAAGACAAGGCCGTTCATTTTGTCGAAGAGCAGTATAAAAATGTCAGCCAAAAGCTAGAAAATGTTTCAAATGAATTTAAGCGCGTCGGCACCGAAAAAAAACAGACCGAGGAAATTGTCCGCTCAATGGCCGAAGGCGTAATCATGGTCAATAACAAAGGCGAGGTTCTCCTGATGAATCCCGCCGCGGAAAAGCTGCTGGGGGCAAGGAAAGAGCAGAAAGTCGGTAAATCCATCTTAAGCGATCTAAAGGAAGAACACCTGGTATCTCTCGCACAGGATGCCAAAGGCAAGGAAGAGCGTGAAATCGTAGTTCAGAGTCAAAGCGATCAAACAAGAAAAGTCTTAAAGGCCAGCAATGCCATTATCGAGAGCGAAGACGGGAAAACGGTTGGTTTTGTGTCCGTGTTGTCGGATGTCACGAAACAAAAAGAATTTGATGAGCTTAAAACTGCTTTTGTCGCCAGCGTGACGCACGAACTCCGCACACCGCTCAACAGCGTTCAGGAATCGCTCAGCCTTTTACTAGACCGTGTTACGGGCGACTTAAATAAGCCGCAGGAAAAACTGGTCACCATCGCATCCACAAACATACAGCGGTTGTCCCGCTTGATTAATGATCTCCTGGATCTCTCAAAAATGGAGGCCAGAAAACTCCAGCTGGAACCCAAGACATTCATGATTGATGAACTGGTCAAGCAGATCATTGACACATTTAACGCTTGGGCCAAGAGCAAGAAAGTCACGATCGAATCAAATTTCGAGGTTGAAAAACTGGAGCTGGATGCCGATCAGGACCGGATCACGCAGGTGCTGACAAACCTGACGGGCAATGCGCTCAAGTTCACACCGGCGGGAGGAAAAATAACCATTGCCACATGCCTCAGAAAGGCCCAGGATGCTCCGGACAAATCTTTCGTACAAGTCAGCGTCCAGGACACCGGACCCGGCATTCAAAAAAAGGATTTTCAGCGGATCTTTGAAAAGTTTGTTTCGCTGAACACGGCACAACTGCAGGGCGTGAGCAGCACGGGACTCGGCCTATCCATCTCCAAGGAAATTGTCGAGCTGCACGGCGGCAGGATTTGGGTGGAAAGTGAATTGGGAAAAGGCAGCCGTTTCATCATAGAAATACCGCAGCGAAACGGAAGCGTCGCAAAGCACTAAGCTAAGCGCATTAACCCGGAAGCGGCTTTTGCGCATCTTCGGATTGCTTGGAACGGCCGGCCTCAACATTTTTTTCGAGTTTTTCCACGGCAGATTGCGCCTGCCGGATGCGGGCCATTAAATCATCTATTTGCGTTTCAAGCTTTTTAATTTTGCTGTAGAAATATTCTTCAAACTCGATGGGCTTCAATATGCCGTCTTTCTCAACAAACGGCATATCATCCGGAACGCGAAAGGTAAGACCTTTTTTCGTCACCTTTTTAAACGGTATGACCTTAAGATCGGTGCCGAGAATATCGTCGTCTTCGGCTGTTAAAGCGCGGGTCGAAAGAAAGAAAAAAACAAGGATGGAAAAACAGATCGCCCTCATGAAGACTCACTTCTCCAAAGGAACGTTAAGAACCAACATTTTAAACCAGAGAAAAGGAATTACAATGAAAAGAATTTCCATAAGCACGCTCGTTCTGCTGCTCTTATGCACATCATTATCAGCCGAAGATTCAGCCGGTTTTATCCAAAGCGGCAACGACCTGGTAAAGGAAGAGAAATACAGCGAAGCCATCGTGGAATATGAAAAAGCGCTGTCTTTGACGCCGAAAGATTCCACGATCTATCTATTAACGGGCTTGACCTACGCCAATGTGGGCAATTTTAAAAAAGCCCTCGAACTTGTAAAGAAGTCAGCCGATTTGAACCCTTCTTATGCCACCTATTACCATCTCGGTCTCATCTATTCCGTACAAGGCGAATCTAAAAAAGCCGTCAACGCATTTGACAAGGCGCTGTCCTTTAATCCCAACAGCTACGTGGCCGAATACCAAAAAGGCCTTGCCTACACCCAGCAGAATAAGCACGACAAAGCCCTCCGGGCCTATGAACGCGCCGTCGAACTGAATCCCCACTTCGAGGGAGCCCGCATCGCGCTCGCCGGAGCAGCCGAGCATGGCGGTGAAACGGAAATCGCTTTAAATCAGGTCCAGGAGCTGCGCGGCATGGATAAGGCTGACGTTGCAAGTGCTTTAGAGCAGTGGATTAAATCGAACCATGCGGGCGAGACTGCGGCAGAAACTAAGGAATAATCGCCTTCGAAATGGTGGCACTGCACTTGATCACGGTGGAACCGGTTTCGGCCGGTTGAAGGGTATATTTTTCAACGCGAAGCAGAAGCTTGGAACTTTCTATTTCGTAAAAAAATTGAACCAACCGCTGCATCTGGCCTTCGCTCTCTAAAGTCATGTAGTACTTTTGAACCGTTTCGCTTGGGTTTGATCCCGCCGGCTTTACGTAAAGGAGATTTACGGAAGCTTTATTGGCCAGCTCTTCGATATGTTTGAGCAGAGCCAGCGTTTCTTCCTCAGGAGACCTGGAGGGGTGGGAAAATTCCGAGATTTGCTCGATCTCCTTCATCATTTTTTCCTTCTGCGACAGTAAATGCACACTTCTCCGGATGCTAACTTTGAGATCCTTGACTTCCTGGTCCATTCCTTTAAAAGACTTCAAGATCGGCCCCATCACATATTGATCCGAAATCCAGAAAGCCACCGCGGCCATGGCCGCGAACAGGATGGTTTTCTCTCTTTTGGATGCCCGCGTGTAAAAGCCGACTGCCTTTTCGATCATTCCCAATTTCATATTATTCCTATCTAGCCCTGTTCAGTAAAAGCGACAAGTTCGAAATCTGCGATTTCCTTGTCTTCTTCAACTTTACCCGTAATATATTTGGTCTGCACGTTCCGGAAAAGCTCAGAGCTCTCCAGATTATCAACCAATGTAAATATGGAAGCCTTATACGAAGACATGCCGCGCACCGTAAATTTCCCGTCGTCATCCAGACGCACATTCGTCACATACGTATCGCCCGGCATGGCATCGGACAGGACGGCGACGGTTTCGATTGAGCGGCCCACGCTTTCCTGATGATACTTGACCGCACGAACACGCGCGTATGCCTCTTCCAAAATCGACGCTTCGTTTCGAATGGGTTCATAGCGTTTTTTCAATTCATCGACGCGGACCTTCTGAAACAGCACGTAACTTAGGAAATAAGCGCACAACATGGCAAACAACGCCATTCCCAGAATACCCGTCTTCATAAACTCTTTGGACCATTCCTCAACCGATTTTTTAAGTTTGCCTTCCTCCGGCGTCAAATCAACCGCCATTTCCTCCGCCAGAATCCCGGAGGCCATTAAGTGCCCGTAGGATACATTCTGCTCCGAATATACGTTGGCAACATCTTTCCGGACAGGAATCCCTTCCATGTCCAGGAGACGCTTCACGGACATTTT
Source organism: Candidatus Omnitrophota bacterium (assembly GCA_016206925.1). Lineage (GTDB taxonomy): Bacteria > Omnitrophota > Omnitrophia > Omnitrophales > JACQQS01 > JACQQS01. Next base: position 27,408 of record JACQQS010000018.1, on the reverse strand, counting down.
CAAATTGTCTTCGACAAGTTGATCCAGATCTTCCAGTCCCTTGGTAGCGCCCAGTGCATAGATGGCTGCGGGGTTCTGTTCGATACTCTCACTTTGGTAGGTTTCCAGTGACTGCTTGAGCTCTTCCACAAAGCGGAGCAGATAACCTTCCTTGGCCACGGAAAAATGCTGGGCGCCGATGGGGATGCTTCTTACAAATAGCAGGGTTCCTTTGTGGATAATCATAAACTCGCTGTCCGCCGTATCAAATCGAACCAAGCAAATAGGCGTCTTAAGAGTAAGAAACTGGGGAAGTTTAAAAAGATTCCGCGCCACAGCCTCCGGGCCAAAAACAACTTTCCCAATCTTCAGATTCAGCCTCGCCGCCAATTCATAATATCGGGCAACGGTAGCTCGAGGCACGATAATGAGAAGAACTTTTGAATACACACTTTTGTAAACGCCCAGATTCAGGTATTCAACAACGATTTCGTTGCGGGCATAAGGCGTATGCCGAACCGCCTGGAGATTAATGATTTCCCGGATTTCATGCGGATCTTTCGAAGGTATTTCAATATTTCTGGTAACGACCCAGTGCGAAGAAATAACACCGACCATCTCGGGATTGACGGCCCCCAGTTCGGATAAAGCGGAAACGAATTTGGGCGTCAAATCCTCACCGGCTTCGGCTTGCGATGGAATCGTAATAACCTTGGATATTTCACGCCCTCCCGTGAACGAAGAACTGGCCAGCGCCATTTTCACCTCATGTTCTTCTATATTCACCATAACGGCGTCAACGGCGCCAGAAGCAGCGCCTGCAGCCGCGGCTTTCGGCCTTTTGCGAAAAAGCGGAGGAAATTTCAGCTTCCCTCCAACCTTTGGCAAATTTAAGGGAGGCGGCTTGATGGCTCTAAAAGAAAGTGAGGGTAACTTCAATATTACTCCTCAGAGCTATCGGTAACTAATTCCGTGAACAAATCGTTTAATTCCGCTGCGGTTAATTTCCTGGGGATACTCGAATACCAACTGACCACCTTTCCGTTCCGGTCTACTATAGCTTCAATATCGATCGCTTGGCCCCTCTCCTTAAGTTCGCCCCGGCTACGAATCTTGAAGTAGGTTGAAGCCACCCCCAAACGGCCCTGCGCAACCAGATTACTTAATGAGGCAACCTCTCCGCCGTCCAAGCCTATGGCGGAGGAAAGCGTGGCCGTAATACCGTCCGTCTGAGCGGCATATGGATCGTCGGCCGTGCCTTCTTTCCGATCTTCCCCTTTTCGAAAATCAAGAATCTTTTTCACCAAAGATTCATCCAAACCGAGACTGAGAAGCACTTCCCTGGACGCTGTGTTAATGTTTACGGCGCCGGATCCATAAACGGTCAGCCGGCCCTGAACGCGGGCATAGATCTCGGGCGTCATTCCGCGCACGAGAAGAAGTTCTTGAAGCACCTGAAACGCAAAATCTTTCGCGCCATAGGCATACTTCCTGTCCTCGTAATAATCATCCTCCGCACCCTCAGTCGGGTGCGACAGAAATCCATCGGTATCCCGCCAATCCACGATGGCATAGGCTATTTCTTCGGCCTGATCCTCGTCCACCTCAAACAACTCGAAGAAACTAGCCAGAATAACCGGTTCGGCAAAATTAATGTTCAGTTTACTTTCCTCATCACATAAACCATACCTCAGCGATTTTGTCCCGCTTTCGGTATCCAAGAATTCATAAGAAACGGTGAACGATCCTTCGCCCACGCCGATACCTTTGAAAACGATAATTTCATTGATCCCGAGATCGTAAAATACATCGAACCCATTTTCTACCTTGTCTGCTTTAAGTTTTTGTATGGCCTGATGAATGCCCATTTCAGCCAGGCCGGAAAGCCAGCCTCTGCGGTCGAGACGATCGGCGAGCGTGATCTTTTGCCGGACCTGATAACCCGCAGAAACGGCGAATGCGCTCAGCAAGGAAACGGCCCACAAGGACACAATCAAAATGCTGGACTGCTCAGTCCGCCACCGGTATAAGAATCCTTTTGGATACAATTCTCGGACCTCCTTCCCCATGTACCTGAAATTCGGCGCGCACAGCGATGGGAACCGTGCCTTTCCGCGCTACCGGATCCCATTCACGGTTCCACTTGTATTGGCTTTCCGTTTGCTCGTAACCAAAATATTCAAATTGAAGGGACGAGATGTTGTCCAGAGCCGATGCCAAATTTCCTTCTCTGTCTTCAAATAATTGATGGACGTTATCCTGACGCCGCACGATGGTTTTTTCGGAGCTATCGTGGTAGTAGGTTATCCGCCCAATCCCCTGCTCACCACCCAGCCCCGGATCCGTTTGAATGATGCCGGCGAAGGAAAGACTTTCAGACTCCCCCTGAAACGGTATTTCCTGGTAATGAAACGAATTCTCGAGATCGCGTTCGAACTTTTCCAGGAAAATGGCTGCATCTTCATCGCGGCTCGTTTCCACGACCTTCCTCATCATGTTAATACCGCTCGCCAGGCTCGAATAAATAGCCATTCCGACGACAGCCGCCAAGGAAGCCGCCATGAGAATTTCAATTAGCGTAAAGCCTCTTCTCGACTTCATGGAGGGAATTTATCTTTTTATCTTTAAAAGGTAGGCGTCCCGATAGAGATGGGCCGTCCGGCTTGCCTCATCCCAGGAAACGTCCAAATGAATGGAATAAAGATCCGGAATGTCGCTATCCTTTATTTCAAGCTGCCAACCGTAATCCCTGCGATCGGTCTTTATGCTCCCGCTTGAAATATCCACTGACGGCGATTCGGATTCGATGAGGCTTGCCTTGGTCTCCGAGATTTTTTCGTTGGCCCATCTGAGGATTTCGAGGCGATTCAGATACCGGCCAAACACATCTAGAGACATCATGTTGGACTCTAGAACGAGTACCGTCCCTACCGAAAGGACGGAGACCGCCACCATAATTTCTATCAGGGAAAATCCAAAGGAAACGTGTTTATTCCCAATTCTTGACATCATCCGCGCTAACCTGCCCGTCCTTGCCCAAAGAATAAAGGTCGTAGTCGTGAGGTCTATGCGTGCCGGGCTTCTTGTATTGATACTCTCTGCCCCAGGGATCCAGCGGCTTTTTCTCCAAATACGGCCCGCTCCAATTTCTGGCGCTTCCCGGTTGATTGAGAAGAGCGTTCAATCCGTCTTCACCGCTTGGGAAAGATCCGTTGTCCAGCTCATAAAGTTTGAGTGCGGTGGCTATGTTGGAACTGATATCCGCTTGAGCGGCCTGAACACGTGCTTGCTCCGATCTCCCGGCCATGCGCGGCAAAACCATGGCTACCAAGGCGCCGATGATAATCACCACAAGCATGAGTTCAATCAGTGTGAACCCTCGGTCATTCCCGCACCGGTTGATCAAGCGGCGCGGGAATGACAAAGTCAACCTAAAATGTAGCTTTTCCATTGTTCCTCCAATTCGCTCAGACTTTTTATCTTCAACGGATACGAAAATCGCAGGGCATCATCCAGGCTTTTTCCGTCGCGCAGCTCACGGCAAAAAGTGACGAACCCGTTTGAACCATAGCTTTTGATCAGAAAATCAATGATGGACATGGCCTGGACATAAAATAGTTGCGCGGCAATGGACAATTTGACGTTTCGAACATCAAGCGTGCTCAGATGCGCGATGGGATACACATAACCGTCGTTAAGATAGGATCGCATAACCTCCCGCACAATTTTTCTTTTTTCGGGCTCTTCCCACTGCGCTATGCCTTCGTCAAGCCACAGCGGTATCTCGCCTTTGAAACCTACGTAATCGCGAAAAACCAGATGTGTGATTTCGTGCGGTAAAAGCGATTCCACGAAACCTTCATTCCAGATGTAGCTGTGGATCTCCTTTGTTTCGTAATTCGCATAACCGTGCGACCAGTTGTTGCGGCCCGTCGCCTTTAAGAATTCTTCCTGCGTAGTGTGAATATAAATTTTTACGCGATGATCCCATTGCCAAAAATCGGAAAACCGCGTGTAACCCAGGTCATTTCCAATGTTGCTATAGTAGCGTTCCGCATGTCTTAAAACATTTTTTGCAAATTTCTCATCGGTTTTGAAGTATACAATGAAGTGGCTGCCTTTCTGTTCAACCCACTCGCCGGTCGCAGGGCACGTAGATGCGATTAGAGCGACTAACAAAACCGTCATTGCGAGCCCGCCACGCTTTTTGGCGGGCGAAGCAATCTCAGAGTTGGAGATTGCTTCGTCGCGCCTCACGGCGCTCCTCGCAATGACAACAGTCCGTTCGCTGCCCATAGACCTACTTAATCATCATATTGAGTTCAAACATCGGAAGTAACATAGCAATCACGATAAAACCGACGACCAATCCCATCACCAGAATCATAAGCGGCTCCAAAAGTGCGGTCATGATCCGGAGCGCCTCGTCGGTTTCCCTTTCGTAAAAATCCGCAATCTCTCCAAGGGCCTCATCCAATTTTCCGGCTTCTTCTCCGACCACCAAAAGATTTGTCATAAATGGGGGAAATCGTTTGGATTTTTTTAGGCAACCGCCCAAGGTTCCCCCTTCTTTAACCTCTTTTACGGCGCGCATGAATTCAAATTTCAGAATCTGATTGGAAAGAACGGGAATAACCACCTCCAGCGCCTGCACGACGGTTATGCTGCTTTTTAAGAGAAGTTCAAGCGTTCTCCCAAAACGCGCAATTTCGGCCTTCATGCTTAATGAGCCCACAAGCGGAATCCGTAGTTCCACCGCGCTCATAAATTTGCTTTTTCCTTTACTTTTGCCTTTAAGCGCTGCCGCAGCAAGTATCACGACAATGGCCAAAACCAGCCAAAGCCAACCTTGCCGAAGACCGCTGCTTATCTGAATCAGAATTCTGGTTGGCAGGGGCAAGTCTCCCCCGAGTCTCGAAAAAATTCCCATAAGGCGCGGCATTACAAAAGTCAGCATAAAAATGATGGTACCTAAACCCGTAAGCCCCATGAGGGCCGGATACACCATGGCGGAGCGTATCCGCGACATGATCTCTTCCTGCTTCTGGCGGTGATTCGTAATTTTCGTAAGAACTTGATCTAAGTTTCCACTCGCCTCGCCGGCGGATATGAGCGCAATATAAAGCGGCGGAAAAAGTCTCGGAAATTTCGAGAGCGCTGTGGACAGAGGCGCTCCATTTTTAAGATCTTCGTGGATGTTACTCATAAGTCCTTTAAAATGAATACTTTGCGATTGTTCCCCAATCAAGGTGACGGCTCTCAAAATCGGCACCCCTGCTCTGATTAAACTTGCCAATTGGCGGCCAAAAGCAGTGATATCTCTTGTATTTATTCTGCCCGTTGAAACACCTGCTGCATTTGTTGTCTGAATACTACTCGATGTTTTCGGTTTTGCTTTTTCCTGCGATTCTTCAATACGAACAGGAATGTATCCGAGCTGGCTGATCTTGTCGAGCGCTTCATCCGTGTTCAACGCCTCTACAACGCCCTCTATCGTGTTACCCGAATTTGCCTTCGCCCGGTACTTAAATGTACTCATAGATAACCTGTGACTTAAGCCGCATTCTTAAGACAGTCATCGTTCATCAACAAAACAATTCTTACCAGAATACCCGTCCTGTCTTTCCGATTCGTGATCTCAATACTGCCCCCGTGCTGCTGGATAATCTTCTTTACGATAGGTAGTCCCAAACCCGTTCCTCCGGTAGCTCGCTTCGTCGTAAAGAAAGGCTCGAAAACCTTGTCCAGAATCTCACTTGCAACCCCCTGCCCCGTGTCCACGATCTCCAGGATGAAGTCCGCCTTTTTAGAATTGTATTGCTCACTCTTCTTTCCGTCTGGGTTATAATCGTTTCTTATACTTGTTCTTATTTCAAGCACCCCATTCAGGTCCATAGCCTCATTTGCGTTCAAAAGCAAATTTATCAGCGCTTGTGTAAAGAGATGTTCATCGAGCAAAAGAGACGGGGTATCCGCCAAGAGTTGTTTAACCACTGTTATCTGCTTCTTATCCCTTCCGTTTTTTGTCAACGCAAGTGCTTGCTCAATCGCACTGTTTATATTTGCCGGCGCTAAACGGAACTCCTCAAATGTGGCCACATTTAAAAGGCCGCGTATAATAAAATCAGCCCGCTTCACGGCATTGCTCATCTCACCCAAAACATTTGAAGCGGTGACATCTGTTTTAGTCGCCGGGCGTAAAGCAAAATAATCAACGCCCTGACTGATGACGGTTAAGGGATTTTTGACTTCGTGTGCGGCGCCCGCCGCAAGTCGCGCGACGGTTGCTGTTTTTTCTGTTTCGATAAGCAGTTCCTGTGTGTTTCTTAACTCATTTTCTGCCAGTGTCCGTTCTCTTATTTCCGCTTTCAACAATTCATTTGCTTCTTTTAGTTCCTTGGTTCTTTCTTGTACCGTACTTTCAATGACTTGATTGACGCTTTCCAAGCGCGCAACGTTTTCGGCAATGCTTCGCATTTCCCGAACACTCCTTTGGCACGAAATATAAAGAAAAATGTCTTCAAATATTACCCACCATGCGTGTTCCAGCCATCTCCAGGGACTTGCCGTAATAACACCGTAAACGGATTGCGGCCAGTAGATTCCCCTCCATATATGATCTCCCGCTACTACAATAGTTGCCGGGATCAACACTTTCCAATCTCGGTAAAATGCAAGAAACGCCAGCGATCCAAAAACATGGAAATGCGTTTCTATTCTTCCGCCGGTAAGGTGTATAAGAAGCGCAGACCAAAACATCTGTCCTACGGCAATGATATGCCGCGTAAAAGGTTTACCCGAATGAAATAATGCCAAATACAGAGGATAAGCACTGATCAGACCGCCAAGTAGAAGTGCGGTCCAAAAATGAATATGAACTTTATCGATAGTTCCGTACCATGTTCTTGGAGAAATAATTAAAGCCGAAACGACCCCTGTCACCCACTGCAAAATCATCAAATAGGCAAATAATTGATCCGTCAGCTTGTAATTTTTTAGTTGGTGATCTTGGAAAATAACTTGCGATCGAGCTTGCTCTGATGTAATTGATTCGATCTTGTGCGAGTCGGTAATCACATTTTTCCCTAGTTGTTTTCCTCTTGCCCTGTTGCAAATAAAGAGCAACCAAAAACAAACGTCTCCTTGACAGCAAGCGTACCATGATTCAGCCAATCCACAATGGTGCTTCTTCCCTTATTGTCGCCTTCATGACCTCGCGCTCCCGTTATCCCCCCGCTAAAAATCAGCCTACCTTTACTATCGTATAAAAACGTTTGCCCCGACGTTGTGGCACTGAAAAGCTTTGCTTCCGCTCCATCCACATCATCAACAACCTCTACGTCCGGAAGGCTCTTCGCCCTGCGCCATGTGTCCGTATTGACCCAGGAATCTGGAAATTGACCCGGTTTTAGAAACACGACATGCGCTTTCGCTTTGCCCGCGCTTTGCGCCAATAAACGCTCGAGTTCACCTAGACTGGCCCGCGAGCACGCGCAATGCGGGTGAACCATCATAACGAGATTGGCTTTACTCTCGTCAAAATGAATTTTACTTGACGCAGGCCAAATAGGAACTGGGGTTAAGACTACGGATGGACGGTTCGCATACTCATACAGGACTCCGAAACCTGTGCCAACAGTAATTAACCATATCGAACAGCTGATCAAAAAAAATCTTGAAAACATAAAATCGTCTTTTCTTTAGCGTCAGTCTCCGATGCGTTTCTTTATACATTCCACCAATTGCCGGACTGTTACCGGTTTGGCCAAAAATGCCTCTCCGCCCACATCTCCGCCCGCCGAACCGATTTCTTCCGTCGTAATGGTCGCGGTTAGAAATATAATGGGAGTATCCTTTAATACAGGGTCTGCCCGCATTTGCCGCGCCACTTCGGATCCTTCCATATCTGGCATGATGATATCCATAAATACGAGGTCGGGCCGGAACTCTTTTGCCGCATTAAGCGCGAGCGAGCCTTTGTTTTCGACCCTGACTTCATATTTTTCGGTCGCCTCCAGATTAAGTTTCATAAGCCGTGTTATACTGGCTTCATCGTCTACCAACATTATTCTTTTCTTGCTCATATTCCATTACCCTCCGCAACATCCGTGTTCTTCAAAATTGGAAATACGATTTTTGCGCGAACTCCCTTCCGATCTTTTAAATTCTCCAAACTGATGATGCCGTTATGCATCTGAACGATATTCCGAACCAAGGACAAACCCAATCCCGTTCCCCCCTTGCCTCTTTTCGTGGTAAAAAATGGTTCAAAAACGTGATCCAATACATCGGCCGGTATGCCGTGACCGGTATCGTCCGCTTCCAGACAGACTCCCTGATTTATCCCTTCATACACAAATGTATCGCCGTTATCCTTAAGGCCACTTAAAGATATAACGCTTGTTCTTACGGTGAGTGTGCCGCCTTCTTCCATTGCATCGGTCGCATTTGTGAAAATGTTTAAAAGAACATGCACAATTTTGTTGCGATCAAGTTTTATCGGAGGAATATTCGAAGCCAAAGACTTCAGTACAGAAATATGTTTCCGATCCAAAATATTTTTAATTAACTGGAGGGAACCATTTATGATAGCATTCAGATTCTCGGGTTTTTGATTGACCTCCGTAAAAACCGCCACATCCAATAGGCCTCGGATGATACTGTCCGCCCTTTTGACGGCTGTCTGCATGTCGAAGAGCGTCTGAGAAACTTCGGCGTCTTTTCCATCGAGCTGATTCGACAAAAAATCAATCCCCTGAATAATAACGGAAAGAGGATTCTTTACTTCATGAGCGGCTCCAGCCGCAAGTTTGGCCACCATGGAAGTTTTTTCGGCTTCGACAAGATCTTCCTGGGCTCTTTTCAAACCTTCCTCCATTTCTTTGCGATCGCTTATGTCTTCAACGCTCGACATGATGAAAGGTGTATCGCCTTTTTGTACTACGGACCGCCAAACCCGGACTGCTATAAGACGGCCGGAGGCGTGCAGAAATCCGGTTTCGTACACGCCTCCCCCGCGAACCGATTCTATGTTATGCACCATGCGTTTCTCGAATTCAAGCCGTTCCTTTGGAACAAAATCCCAGAATGTGCGATTCAAACATTCCTTCTCTGATCGCCCGACTATTTTGGCAAATGCCGCATTCACATCTACAATGGCTCCATCCGTGTTGCAAAGAACCAAGCCGATGGGCGACTGGTCAAAAAGATTTCGGTTATACCGCTCGCTTCCTCTCAGTGCAATTTCCATCAACATGTGCTCTGAAACATCCTCAAGAATGCCCATGAAACCAATAGCGATTCCGCCTTCCAAAACCGGCGCTGTGTGCAGACAGGCCCAGACAGAAGTGGTGTCGGGTCTTGAAAAATGAACGACCTCATGAAGCGAGCCTTTCTTCTTTACCGCCTCAAGCCATCTGTGCCGTACTTGATCCTTTTCTGACGGGTGCACAACATTCAACCAGCCAAAACCCTTTGATTCATCCGGTTTAAGGCCCGTGATCTGATTAAAAACCCGATTCGCATACTGAGCATTACCATTCATATCTGCAAGAAAAATGCCAAGAGGCGCGTTATCGCTCATGGCCCTAAAAACACTCATGCTTCTTTCCAACTGCCGAAGCATAGATGCTGCGGTTTCTTCCGCACGCGAACGGGCCGTTGATAGCAAATATACGACAACGAACACAAGAAAGCTGAAAACCATGCCCATGAGTAAAACGTAGTACGGGGCATATTCATCCGCCATAAGCACGTAAAATTCTGGGCCGGCATCCCCCTCTATGGTCCAAACTCGGTGTCCAACTTCGTACATGACGGAGCTCTTGAAAATACTTTTAAATGATGGGCGAAAAACATCATCACCTATGTAATCATCGAATAACAAATAGTCGTCAGATAGATATTGTGTCAAGGGCTCGCCATCATATATTCGGCACTTGATTCCTCTAAACGCTTCGTCGTTACTCAGCCTGTCTCCCAAGAGTCCTTGAATGCGAATTGCAATACCCACGAATCCAATCAAAGATTGCCGGCGCTCATCGACCGACGATACGGGAGCGCTGTTCCTGTATACCGGAGCATAAATCGCGATCGAGGGCTGATGACCGATATCTTGGATAAGTCTTATTACTGAAGTCGCAACCGGCAGCCCCAAATCTCTGGCATTCTCGAGAGCCTGATTCCTTTCGGGTTCGGACGAAACGTCGAATCCCATTACCTGCGTTCTTTCTGAAGGCGGCTCAATGAATTTGATTACAAAATATTCGCTTTTATCGCTGTCCGGAAATATATTAAAATCCGGAAAACCTTCGCTTACAAGACTTTTGTCTGCTCTCACATTTTCAATAAAAGTATTTTTCTGTTCGGCCGCAACGCGTTCGATGTAAGCGCTGGCTACCAGACCGGGATATCGATCAAAGAGTCCGGTTTTTTCGACAAAGGCGTGCCATTCATCCCGCTCCACCAGTTTGGAGGCGGCAAAAAGCGCCTGGGCACTGCTCAGATACATAAGAGAGCGCTCCATCCGGTTATTGATCACAAGCTTGATTTGCTCGAGACGGTCCTCCAGCTGTTCCCTGACCTGTTGGTCAACAAAATTCTTCATGAGTTTAGAAGCAAAGAATGACACGGATAACAAAATGATCAATATGCTGTAGGAAATCAAAACCGGCGTCTTCCGGTCTGATTTTAACGTTTTCCGGTTAATAACCGGCTTCTCTTCTGTAAACTTAGACTCCGCTAACGAGATCATGCTTTGCCTTCCTCATTAACGTATTGATCCAGTTTCCCTCGATCGGCGCTGGAAAGATCCAGAAAGCAAACGGCCACGTCGTATGCGCTCTCTTCATCCTTCTGATCCACGCGTACCACGCGGGCAATACATTCTATCGGCGCCTTTTCGCCGGGCAGCTCTATTTTTATTTCCACAATCGAACCGATAGTCATGGAATCGGCGGAAATAAACACAAGCCCGCCCGCGCTTACATTCTTGGTGACGCTAAACTGCTCCGGGCCGTCATCGGCCTTCCTGAGTTCGGAATGAGATTTGTAATGGCGGCTGTGCCAAATGTTCAGCTTTGCATCGATTCTTTTGAATGCGCGGCGTTCGGCGCCAGGTTTTTTCTTTTTCCCTTCCCTGGATTCTTCCTCGGCTTCAGATTCAGACTCAAATCCGAAATCTTCTTCCGCCTTCGGCAGGAAATGTTCTCCGGCAGACTTATCCTCATCCGGAGACACCTCTATGATTTCCTCCGGCGTGGTCTGCCCGGCCAAAACCTTTATCCATCCGCTTTTTCTAATGGTTCGCATACCTTTAGACACGGCGGTTTTCTTTACTTCGCCTGCTGGAACACGGCGCATGATCATTTGGCGAATCGTCTCATCGACAGGTAAAATTTCAAATATGGCAATCCTGCCCCAAAACCCAGAAGAATTGCATTTGTCACAACCTTTTCCTTTGTAAATGGTTACGTCTTTCTTGGATGGCAGGCCGAGCTCGCGGGCAATCTGTTCCTTGACCGCATCCGGCTGCGACTTGTCCTCTTCTTTGCAATGGGAGCAAATTAGGCGAACCAAGCGTTGGGCCAAAAAAGCTTCCACACTGGAGGCAACGAGGTACGGTTCAACGCCGATATCAACAAGACGGGTAATTCCGCTTGCTGCATCATTGGTATGCAACGTCGAAAATACCAGATGGCCGGTTAAGGCTACACGCGCGGCAATTTCAGCCGTCTCAAGATCGCGCACCTCGCCGACCATAATGACGTCGGGATCGTGGCGCAAAATGCTTTTAAGCCCTTTTGCAAAATCAAGCCCTATCGACGGCAAAACCTGAATTTGCGTCACTCCCTCCATCTCATATTCGACAGGATCTTCAATGGTAATAATCTTGCGCTCGTCATTATTGATGGAACTCAAACATGCATAAAGCGTCGTTGATTTTCCGCTGCCGGTGGGTCCGGTGATGTAAACGATGCCGTGGGGTTTGCTGATGAGCTTGCTGAAAATGTCCAGGTCGGATTTATCCAGCCCGAGTTTTTCCAAACTAAAAAGACGCTGCATCGGCAGAAGGCGGATGACAATACTTTCTCCCGAAGGCGTAGGGATGGAAGAAATTCTCAGGTCAAGCGTCTCGCCCGTTACTTTAACAATGGCGCGCCCGTCCTGCGGCAATCGTTTCTCGATGATATTGAGATTCGACATGATTTTAATGCGGGACACGATCGGCATGATAAATTTTTTAATTTCGGGAGGAACGTTGGTGTTGTAAAGAACGCCGTCGATACGGTACCGGACCTTAACTTTGCCGCGGTAAGGTTCTACATGAATGTCGGTAGCTCTTTTCTGAAACGCATCCAGGAGAATTTGATTGACCAGATTAATAACGGAAGCATCTTCGGCGAGCTTTTCGATATCTTCCACTTTTTCAGCAGCCTCGGCCGATTGTGTCTCTGCCGTCTCACCTTGCGGACCGGCCTCAAGAATCCTTTCAATCGTGCCAGCCCCCAACCCATACCATTTTTTCGCAACATCCGAAACATCCTGTTCACGCGCCAGAACCATCTCGATTTGGCAGCCTAAGTGCGTTCGAATCGTATCCAATGTCCTCGTATCGTAAGGATAGGAAACGGCCACGGTAAGCTTCCTATTTTCCAGTTTAACCGGAACAAACTTGTAATATTCGGCTACTTTTAAAGGGACTTTGTCTATGGCGGCTTTTTGAATCTGCGTGCGCGGGAGATCTATTTTTTCCAGATTCAGGCGGTCGGAAAGTACATTAAGAATATCCTCTTCCTTTACGATTCCCCGCTGGACAAGAAAAGAGGCCAGCCCTCCGCTCGCCTGCGCGGCTTTCATGACAACAGGATCGATTGTATTCGAGGCAATATATCCTTTTTCAACGAGTGCCTTTTGAAGCAGTGTATCAATGTTTGAAGCCATGTTCGGATCCTTCCACTCAAAATGACATTTAACTTAAAGGCCCTGTCATGTAGAGCGCTTCCTCGGGCGTTTTGTCGCACTTGCCGTCAAATATGCTTTCGCAGCCCTTCAAGGTTTCTTCTAATGTAACATAATAGCCTTTTTTCCCCGTATATGCCTCTGCTACGGAAAAGGGCTGGGTCATAAAGTTTTGAAGCTTGCGCGCGCGGTCATAGAGCAAGCGGTCAGACGGCGATAATTCATCGATGCCGATCACCATCACCAATTTCCGTAACTCTTCATATTTATGAAAGATTTTCAGGATTTCCTGCGAAATGCGGTAATGTCTGTGCCCCACAATATCCGGATCCAAATTGGCACTTGAAGACATCAGAGGATCGATGGCCGGATAAAGGCCCATGGCCACGCGCTCGCGGGAAAGCACCATGATCGAGTCAAGAAATGTGAAAATAGCGACAACGGCCGGATCGGTGAGATCGTCAGCCGGCACGTAGACAGCTTCAACGGAAGTTACGGAACCGCCCGCTCCGTAGCCGCTTCGAATTCGCTCGTGAAACTCGCTTGCTTCGGAAATTAAGGTCGGCTGATAACCGGTTTCCGACGGTACGCGCCCAAGCAATGTCGAAATCTCGGCCCCTGCCTGAATGAAACGGAATATGTTATCAACGAATAAAAGCACATCCTTATTCTCACGTTGAAGCGATTCCGCAAGCGCCGCTCCGGTCATGGCAACCCCGTAACGTGCTCCCGGCGGTTCGTCCATTTGACCGAAAACAATCATGGTCTTGTCTAGAATTCCATGTTTTGACAGCTCGAAGAAAAGCTCGTTTCCCTCACGGATACGCTCTCCAATACCTACAAAAACACAGGTGCCTTGATGTTTCGTAACAATGTTATGGATAATTTCAAGCGTAATAATACTTTTCCCCAGTCCTGCCCCGCCGAGCACACCGGTCTTGCTTCCCTTGACCAGGGGGAAAAGGAGATCGATGATTTTGATCCCCGTTTCAAGCACTTCATACCGCTTACCGGTTTGTGTGCTGTCCTGAATTTTGGCATCCGTACCAGCGGAACGGATCGGTCTGCTTTGTTTGCTGGCTATGGGCCCTTTTTGATCTATGGGCTGTCCCAAAACGTTCACGATGCGGGCATACATAGAATCGCCCACGCCAACTTCAATACTTTTTCCGGAATAGTTCGCCGCCGCGTTACGCTGAATATTTTGCGTGGAGTTTATGGCAATGCACCGCGCCACATTCCCCGGAGCGTGTTCGGCCACTTCCAAATAAACCGGACGGCGGTCAATGGTTTCAACGGTCATCATGCTGTATACGCCCGGCACTTCGTCCGCCGCAACAAATTTCACATCAACAACGGGCCCCTGAACGGAGACAACTTTCCCTTGGCAGCCATTTCTAGAAGGCGTCTTCTGCATAAAGCATCCTTGCCGAAAACAGCTCGCGCATGCTTTGATCGATTACCGCATGCCGGAGCCTGAAATATTGAAGTTTCAATTTCCTGTTCATTTCCTGAATTTTCTGAGTGCTTTCTTCAAGCCGCATGTATCGCGCGGCCATTTCCGCCACCCGGCTAATTCCGAAAATATCCTCCAGGCGGGAGCCGACTCTCAGGTAGGCCAAAAATTCAAGCATATGCACCAGCGAAGATTCGAGAATGGCCTGGGACAGGTCGATATCACTGGCGCTTGCCGCCGAATCTCTGGGCAGTGGAAGCAACGTCGCCTGCTCGATTTTCTGATTGACGAGCGAGATCGCGTGCGGATAAACCACCTGAACGGACATAAATTTCTTTTGATTGATCTTTTCGAAAAGATAATTACGCAGAGACAGGGCCTGTTTATGGCGTTCATAGTCATGGACACCGGGAAATGTTGTGAAAGGGGTTTTTCCCTGTCGCGCATACACTTTTCCCTGTTCGCCTATGATGACCAAATAATCGCGGCTGGGGCGGAGCAGACTGAGCGCGGCAGATACTACCCGCATATTCAGGCCTCCTAATAATCCTTGGTCCGATGTCACGGCAATAACGGCTTTGGCATAGTTGCCGCCTTGAAGCAAAGGATGATTGATTTGATTCGTATCAATGGAATCAAAGAAATCCTGAAGCAGATGATCAAACGGTTCGAATATGTTTAACTTTCTCTCAAGCATATGGAATTGTGAAACGGCGATCGATTTCAACACCTCTAGAATGGATTTGAAGCGATCGTTAAATTCGATGTTTTTCTTTACTTTGGTCAGTTCTAACATGTAATTTTATTTTGCTGCCGGTTTCTTAAAGACTTTGTGTTCAAAATAACTCTTGATCAATTCCTCGACTTTCTTCTTCATTTCAGGAGAAAGCTCCTTGGCCGTTCGAAGCTTCGTCAGAATTTCCGGATCGGCTGTTTGAATAAACGTATTGAATTCATCCACAAACTCTCTCACTTGCGCCGGCGGGTGAGAATCGAGCAATCCTTTGGAAAGCGCAAACAGCACCAGCACCTGATATTCTATAGGCACCGGCTTGTTCTTATCCTGGGTAAGAATTTGCGTCATCATGGCGCCCCTTTTCAGCTTTGTCTCCGCCTCTTTCGACAAAGCTGAGGCGCGAATTTGTGACATCTGCAGCAATTCCTGATATTGCAGATAATCGATGCGAAGGCTCTTGCTGACTTCGCGAACGGCCGGCCACTGGGCCTTGCTGCCGATACGGGAAACCGACAAACCGAAATCCACCGCCGGGCGCAGTCCCTTATTAAAAAGATTGGAATTAAAATAAATCTGGCCGTCGGTCATGGAAATCAGATTCGTGGAAATATAGCCCGTCACATCGCCCTGGAGAATTTCGACGATCGGCAGGAAAGTCATGGATCCGCCTTTTAATTCGGGCTTTAAATAGCCGGCCCGTTCAACAAGCTGAGAATGAATGTAGAAAATATCGCCGGGGTACGCCTCGCGGCCGGGAGCGCGTTCGAGAAGAAGGGATATCTCCCGATACACCCAGGCATGCTTGCTGAAATCATCAAACACCACCAATACATCCTGACCGTTGTGCATGAAAAACTCGCCGAGCGAGCAGGCCGTGTATGGCGCTAAATATTGCTCCGCCACAGGGGCGGAAGAGGTTCCGTTTACAATAATGGTATAGGCCATTGCGCCGCGCTCATTTAATAAATGAAGCTGCTTCATCAGGCTGACATACGGTTTTCCGATACAACAGTAAATGCAAATGACGCCCGTACTTTTCTGATTCAGAATGGCATCGATGGCCACCGTCGTTTTCCCGGTCATCCGATCGCCGATCAGAAGCTGCCTTTGTCCCAAAGCAACCGGAATTCCGGCGTCCAGGCAGATCGTTCCGGTTTCAAGCGTTTCCTTTACCGGAACGCGGTCCATGACACCCGGCGCTTCGCGGAAAACGGGATAAAAATCGTCGGGCTCGATGGCGCTTCCGCGATCCACGGGATTTCCGATCCCGCTTACGATTCTTCCGATGAAATTCTTTCCGACAGGTACACGCAATTCTTCTCCGCGATTATAAATTTCATCTCCGTTTCGGATTTCAGTAGCCGAACCCATCACCAGAATCTGCACCTTATCATCTTTGAATCCCATCACAACCCCGCGTTCGCCATTGGCAAATTCAACAACTTCACCGTTGATGCATGAGGGAAGATCTCGTCCGATCACGATGAATTTTCTGACGGTCTCAACGCGCCCTATTTCGCGGATATCGAAGTGCTTTTTCGGACGCAAATCAACCGTTTCGAGCTTCGGCATGACGCACCGCCTCTTCCAGGGTAAATTTGAACGACCCATCCATGACAATTTGACCGATTTTTAGACGAACGCCGAGAATGAGACTGGGATCGACTTTTTCCGTCAATTTAACTGCTTTTTTCAGTTTCTCCTTTAGTCGTTCCTCAAGCTTTTGCTTTTCGGAAGCCTTTAAAGGAAATGCAGTGACAACCTCAATTCCGTTCGCCGATTCTGAAATATTCATCCGGTCGAGCTCATTAAAGGGCCCCTCCAGCAATTCCCCCACCCATTCGGAATGTGTTTCGCTGCTCATCTTTCCCGGTAAAACCTTCTGGATTATTTCACACGCCCGTTCAACAGCTAATTTCTGAACCTTTGATTCAAGCTCCTGCGTAAGCGATTCGGCCGTCATCTTTGCGCGCTGCATAATCTCCTCGCTTTGTTTACGCGCTTGCTCAATCAGGTCCTGCTTTTCCTTAATTCCTTCATTCGTCAGTTGCTGCCTGGCCTGCTCACCTGCCTCTTTTCCCTTTACCTGGACCTCCGCGAAATATTTATTGGCTTCATCAACCTTTCTTTTGGCATCGTCCAGCTTATTGATCGCGTCCTGCGTCAATATCTCAAGGCGGCTTGAGGCAGAACCATAATGCTTTCTCATGATATGCCTGAGAAGCACGATCAAGCCTCCGGCGATCGCAAGCTGAATAAACAAAAAAGCAAATACGATCATGACTTTCCTCTGGTTGAGTAGGAGGGCTTTTAATCCGGTGCGTACAGTTGAAACAAAACCAATAGCGCAATAACCCCGATCGCTGTTCCAAAAAGAAGTAAAACGATCATCGCCGTAAATATCTTTGGCGCCGCGGACGGGTTTCGCCCCAATGCCGTAATACTGGCAAAACCTCCCGCAGCGATGATCGCGGAGGGTCCCAGAATTGCGATCGTAAAGATGATAATGAGTTCGAAACCTTTTCCTGAGATATTAATTGCTGCTCTCCTCCACAATGGCAAACACTTTATTTTGAACTACTTTTACGATTCCCCGCCTGATCGGTATACCCTTATTATCGATCATGACGTGGCCGGAGATGAGCAATGTCAGTAGCGGCTTGTGATTGCTTAAAACCTCGAATATACCCACTTCGCCGGGAAGAGTTACACTACTAGCTTGTCCGCGGTAAAGAATTGCTTGGGGGGTTACAACCAATACATCTATAGGATTAGCCTGACTCATCTTGAGAAGCCGATTCTTCTTGGGGTGTTCCATGCTTAAATACATCTAATTCCGGAAATACTGCGCTTCTCGATTTCGATGAGAGATCGGAAAACAGCTTTACTTGGGACTGCCAGGTAAAGAAGAAAACGGCGCCCAGCAGTCCGATGAAAACAAGTATGGCAAGAATGATGAACCAGGTGGTCGCCTTTGAGGGTGTCTTTAGGTTCAACTTAGATTCGGCCAAAATATCCGGCGCGGGCGGAGCGCCGACCGCAACGAGAATTTTCTCAAGCCGGCCGATGTCTTCCTTGATCCGCTCAACAATTTTCATATTGGAACGGTACATACCGATATGAAGTTCCTTGTTGATCGACTCATCCGCCTGTGACACCGTAATTTGATCCACCCTTCCGTAAATCGTCTGGGCAATCAGGCCGGCTGATTCATAATAATCCGTGTCCTTCAATCGCTCTATAATATGTTCGGTGCGCGTCCTCAATGACTTTAAGGTATCGTCCGCAACAAACCAGATATCCTCCAACTCAACCTCGAATACTTTGGTTTCCTTGGCCGCCAAGGTAACCTTATCTTTGAAAACAAAGTATTGCGACTTCTCGGAATCATAACCCAATTCCAGGTCGCCCTTGTTCAAAATGTCGTGGGGCATGGCTTCCTGCGGCAGATAAATCTTAATAGGTATGTCTTGAGGCTTCTTATCCGAAGGGTTCACGGCGACCACTCTCAAAACCACGCTGCCGGACGAGTAGGAGGACATCACAATGGGCTCATCCGTTCCCCCTAACTTGGCTTTCACCACGGCATTCATAACCGCAACACCATCATTGATAGAATCCGAAACCTGACGGATCTCTTTAATATCCGGCGAATCGCTCAGGCTTTGCTTGAAAATCTCTTTGAAATCGAAACCTTCTTTCCCGGCTAGTTCTTTTAATTTCCTCTGAATATCTTCAACCGTGCCCTTCATCTGGGCCATGGGACTATCCGGCCTGTCCATGGCCTTGGCAATTAATGCGGGAATTTCATTCACGGCGGTCTGAACCTGACGCACAGTATCTTTGACGCCGGAGACGTCGCCGCCTTTTGACATAATAGCTTCAAGTCCACGGATGGCATCCAAAGCCTGTTTGGCGGCCGATTCAGCTCCCGGCGCCGAAGCAGCAAGACCGGCGATGGACGTTAGTGAGGAACTCTCGACGAAACCCGAGCCTGCGGTCAATCCTCCTGTCACATCCTCCGAAACAATATAAGTAAATGCCTTACCGGCCGTAAAGTCCCCGCTGTTGACCTTAAATGAAAAATTATAGTTTCCTGGCTGGGCCGGATCTTCAACCAAAGCCCCGCTTGCAACGACCTCTTTATTTAGATGGTTATAAACGCTAATGATGGGGAACTTACCCGGGACACCTTGTGCCTGAATAGTAATAGTATCTCCGAGCAAAGCCGGGTTGGGTGAAAGACCCGCTTTCCATGAATGCCTGAGCGCCGTGGCTTCCAATTCTGCCGCAGCGGCCAGACTTTGGTCCGCGCCGGCCTTGAGTGACGCTACCGACGTGCTAACAGTCGTCTCAAACGAATTCAGTGTTGCCTTAATTGCAGTCGTTTGTTCGCTCATCTTGGTATCAATGGTCGTCGTTTGCGTGTTAAGCTGTGCTTGGATAGTTGAAGTCTGGGCGTTAATGAGCGCCGAAACAGCACTGGTGACCGCTGCTTCTACTTGCGAAAGAGGTTTGTTCAATTGTGAATTCACCAGATCTTTCACCTCTTCGAGTGTCTTGGCAGTAGAAACTTCAAAAGAGATCGGGGTTTTAAAGACACCGCCTGTACCAATTTTGATCTGCGCTTCACCTACATAAACTTTTCCGGCTTGCAGCCCGGTTGTCGCGGCAAGCGTAAACTTGAAATAACCCGAAGAGTCTGGCAGAGCCGGCTCATGCGGCGCCGGAGGCGTCGCTGTAGAACCTTCCCAACCCGTTCCTACGATAGCACTCTTGGGATTGGCAGCCGTGGGACTTCCCAGCGTAGCTATCACAGTACCCTGATCAATGATTTTGTAAAACGCCTCGATAGGCCCCGGCACCCTGCTTCCATCTCTCATCAACCAGGATACGACACCCAAAGTATCCGCATCGGCATTGTAGGAAACTTGGGAGATAGATTCCCAAATATGGACGGTAGAAGTCTGCATGAATAAGGGACCGAGCGGAGATGCTGAATAATCGCGGTCCTGACTCGCATTTACCGTAACAGACATATCGGTGTATTCAGTCTTGGTCCACGTAGCAACCCAGGTCCCAAAAGGAAAATATTTAACAACTGCGGGACTCGTCGTAACACCGGCCTGATTCCAAATGATGTAATTGGGATCGGTGTCTTTTACTACTTTTACGGTTAAACCGCTGAGTGGTGCATTGGTCAAAAGATCCCGGATATCCCATGTCGTTTTGTAGTAATCGATCTTAAACAAATTGTCCGATTCATCGTAAACACCCAAGTCATTGACATCTGTCACGCGGACCTTAACCATATTGGGTCCCGGGTAAGTGCCCTGCAGATCCGTAGCCACCGTAAAGTTGCTTCCATTCTTCAACACGCGGTCGGGAATGACCCAACTAAAAGTACCCGTGCACTGATAAGGTGGTGTTGCAGCAGCCGTGCAGTTCGTGATCGTCGGCGTGCCGATCGTATTGATATCGCTTAGGAATCCGTCGCTGGAATACTGTAATTTTATGTTTGGAATCCCACCCGTCGTAGTCCACTGAATGGTTTTTTGATCAAACGTGACCCAACGGTCGGTAAGACTGACATCGGTATTACCGTTGGGCGTTGTCAGGGTAAACGACCCGCGGATCTTAAAGAAATTGTTTGAAACATCGTAGACGCTCGAATCACCGGCAAAAGCTACTTTGACGCGAACATTGGGTGAAATGTCGTTCGGAATCAACCAAGAGAAAGTACGTTCTGGTAAGGGTGTTCCGCTTCCATCTCCCAACCCATAGTTCGCGGAACCAATAGAAATCCAGTCGATGGTGGGAATGGTTGCTGGGTCAACGGCCATATTTTTGGTGTAATAAAAGTCCACATTAGCCATCGTGCCGCCCCAGTTAAATCGAATGGTCTGTGTTGTATTCACGCGCCAGTCTTCGTTCCCATTCGGTGCAAGAAGAGTGAAGTTACCGATGATATTAAAGGCGAGCGAGATTCCAATCACATCACTCTCGCTAGCCCTTGAATCGATAATCTTGATCCGCGCCAAGGCAGTGGCAGTGTCCGGAACGCTCAACCAATTAAAAGAACTGGAACAAGTCAATGCGGGGGAAACGGGAGTACAACCGGCTGCACTGGTAGCAATTGTATAGGGATAGTCATCCGCATTTCCGGCAATCCCGTCAGTTCCTTTTCCATCATTAATATCGTATTTGATGTTGACGTTCGGGATCGTACCGGTGGCAGTCCAGGTAATCGTGTAGGGTTGACCAATAGCTAGGCGGGCTCCAGCACCGGGAGCCGTCACCGCAAGTTTACCGCGAATCCTGAAGTCGGTATCCGAAATGTCGAACCCATCGTCGGTCAAGCTCTTCACACGTACACGGACGGTGGAGCTAATGGCGTCAGATACCCCACTTGGCCAAGCCTCTGTTGCATCATTCAGTGTCGTCGCCAAAATCACGACCGGACTTGTGAAGCCGGCTCCTCCAGTGGAATAAGCGATCTCAACATTAGCGGCTGTACCAATACTTTCCCACGTGGCGGTCAGGGGATCACTCACCTCATACACCGCGCCACCATTTGGCGCGTTGAGTTTGAAATTGGAGATGATTTTGACGTTGAAGTTTGAATCGTCTTTTCCGACCCCGTCAGAAGCATCCTCCACCCGAATCCGAACCTGAGATGAAATGTCGTCCGGAACACCTCCGTTAATAGTAGTCCACACGTAAGAACCGTCGTTGTCGGTATTGGCGATCACCTTGCCAGCAGGCCAGGTCCCGCCGCCATCCGTGGAATAACGCAGTACCACAAAGGGAGTCTTTATTTGGCTAGAAGAGCTGGTCCATGTAATGGTATAGGGGGTCGCCGTATCGCCTACCCGATGTCCCACTTTCAACTTGTCGGTAAGGCTGGCATCAGCATTGCCGTTAGGGAAAGTCAACGCAAATTTGGGAATAATTCTAAAGGGTACGGAAATAACTTCTGCGCCCGCATCATTGGGATCACGAATGCGAAGTTTGATGTTTTCATCTTTATTGTCCTCAACATCCGGAACCGTCCAAGAATGGCAGCCTTCGGTTGGATTGCAACCGGCGGCGTTCGTGTTAGGCACAATTCCGTCTGTAGTAGGCTCAATCGGACGGATGTCGGTTAAGAAATTATTACCGCCTGGTGAATATTCCAGTTTGACATTGGCAATATTTCCTTGCTTGGCCCAAACAATTAAGAAAGGCTGCCCGACTTGTAAATCCGGCGTGGTAGCAACGGGTTCAACGAACGTAAAGACAGCTCGAATCGCAAAAGTGCTGAAAGAAGCATCAACGCTATCGATATCGTTCACGTCATAGATCCGTATCTTGCCATTAGGCGTAATCCAGTTCGGATCGACGGTGAAGGGGTGGTTTCCATCGTTGGGAGTGCTGAGTGCAATAAGCTTATCGTAAGTGGGTAAACCCACATTTCCATTCAATGCCAGCTCAATTTTCACATTCGCTGCCGCCGTCCCCCATTTATTCCAAGTCATCGTATAATTTTGGCCCGCCTGGAGAATTTCTCCCCCATCGGGAGCCATTACATCAAATCTTGCCATGATCTTGAAATCAGTGGGCGAAATACTTTCTACGGCCGGTCCGGACACGTTCCGAATACGAATCCGGCCTTGAAGCGTCATATCGTTAGGCACATCCCACGCGAAGCTTCCCGAATTGGGATGCTCCAGGCCGCTCGTTGCGTTCAAAATTGCAATCCAGGGACCCGCAGCTCCCGATTTGGAGTAATCAAGATAAACTTGGGCAATCGTTCCATTCCTCTGCCAGCTAATGGTTTTATAAGCCGATGATACCCCGCCTGCAACTCCCCACTTTTCTCCTCCAACCGGCGCGGTAAACTTCAGGTCCCCTCTGACGGTAAACGCAGCAGACTCGGTGTACGTGTTTGGATAGGGATCCGTGGCATCTTCAATTAAGACCTTCACTGTGTTTCCGACTGCGTCCGGAACAGTCCACGCATAAGATCCCCCGAGCCCGCCATCCGCAAGGGGCCCAACGACAAAAGTCCAGGGTGCTACGCCTGTGGCCGAATAACGAATATTCACTTGGGCAACACCGCCAATCGTGGACCAGACAATATTCTGCGTGGTATTGGCAATCTCACCCGTGGTAACCGGCCAAATCGTGGTGGCGATGGGCGCGGTAAACGAGAAACTCCCTACGATTTTGAATACCGACGAGACAACTGCAGTCGTTCCACTGTCGGTTATCACATCGCCCAAGCGAATGACAACATTAGGAGATGTTGTGGTAGGAACTAACCAGTTAAAACAAGGGGCCGGTGTGCAGCCGGCTTGTCCTGTGGCCGCGACCGTATCGGCAATGGCCGGGGTCACCCAGCTTGTCCCGCCATTTAACGAATGCTCAATCTTGATATTGGCAATCGGTCCGGTGGTCGTCCATTTAATCTGCTGCGTGGTGTTTGCTCCCCATCGAGCACCTCCTACCGGAGCGCTCAGATTTAAAACACCAGCGATTTTTATTTTTACCGTATCCGTTTTTGAATTCGGATCGTTCGTGCCTGTAATCCGAACGAAGACATCTTTCGAAACCACATTTGTGGGGACGGGCCAGTTAAAAGTCCCTGTGTTGATAATGTTTGTGGCGGGAAGCCCCCCTGAATCCAGCATGGCCGCATATGAAGACCCGTTATTTGTAGAGTATTCAAGGTTGACATTAGCCATGCTTCCCGTCGTGGTCCAGGTAACAGTTTTCGTCTCACCGGAGTTGAAAACGGTACCGACCACGGTCGGATAGCTCCAAGTAAATCCGCCCCGAATTGCGAAATCGAAATCGGACGAATCAAGCACGGTCGTATCTGCTTCATTCACCACTCTCACTCGGACTTGTTGAGAGATATTGTTCGGAATGGTCCAGTTCCAACAAGGAGAAGGCGCGCAACCCGTTTGCCCGCCGGCAGCATTAAGGGCCGTCGCGCCTGTAATATCCGCGTAAGCTCCTCCACCCACGGAGAGCTGTAGTTTGACCGTACTCATCGTACCATTCAGGAACCATTGGATCGGAGAGGTCGAACCTACGAGCAGCTTGTCCGTCAAATTGGGGTTCACATTTCCATTGGGTGACACCATGCGCAGGTCGGCTCGAATCTTGAAAGTACCCAGCAAAGGATTATTTTGTGTACCAGACTCGTTCCAATTGTCGGTATCCGACAAATCTACAACCCTTACTTTGACCTGGCTCGAAACGGCGTCGGGGACCGTCCAAGCAAAACTTCCCGGGTTCGTGTTGACCAAGTTAGTTGCCCCGGGGATATCCACCCAGTTCCCCCCCGCGCCGCCTCCATTTGTAGCATACTGCAATTTCACATTAGCCGCGGTGCCCCCTGTCGTATTCCACTTGATATCGTACGAAGTTCCAACCGCCAAAACTTCACCGCTCTCCGGCTGCGTGATGTCGTAGACTCGGTGAATGTGCAGAACACCAGAGAGAGCTTTGGTCTCGGGATCGCCTGTATCGGCTATCCGGATCACGACGTTATTCGATGGTGTAGCTGGAATGCTCGGCCAGCTATACTGAAGCAAAGCGGCGGAAGTGGAAGGAGTGATCTCGGTCGTGAAGTTCGTTCCACCATCGGTGGAATACCAGATGTTGACATTGGCAAAAGATCCCGACTTCGTCCATTTAATGAGGACGCCTGTTTGTCCCACATTCAAATAAGTCCCGGCCAGAGGTTCGCTGAAGGTAAGGGAGCCGACAATCTTAAATGTGGCTGGAGAAACGGCGAACACAAGCGACGCTGAGTTATCAACCACTTTTACCCGCACCAGATTGCTGATGGAATCCGGAACGCCGTTCCAAGCCACCCCGGTCGCGCCGGTTGAGGCATCCACCAATGTAGCAATCGTACCTGCATAGTCATCTGCATTCCCGGCGATACCGTCTGCGCCCTTTCCATCGTTCGTGTCATATTTAATGTCAATAGTAGTCGTCTTCGTTCCCGTACGAGTCCACTTGACCAAACCAGCGTTATTGGAGCCTACCACGACGCGCTGAGCCGCCACCGGTGAGGTAACCGTCAAAAGAGGGCGAATAGAAAAGGGCGCAGCGCTCACATTGGTAATTTCTGTGAAGTTTGTATCCTGAATACAAATATAGGCCGTTTCCGTCTTCTCATCCGCTACCCCAGCCGTCCAGTTAAAGGTATTGGCTCCTGCAACGTGACCGGCGTCATTGGCCGCGATGGCTGTATAGTTACAAGAGGCTCCGGCTGAAGTCTTATATCCGATGTTGACATTCGTGACCGTTCCCGTAGCGTCCCACGTGATAACTCGGTTGGTCTCCCCTACATACCAGAGCTGGCCTGCTTCTGGTGCCGTGACATCAAGCGCACCCACAATCTTAAAGGGATTGGTGGAAATCCACACCACATCTGAATCAGCTCCTGTACCCCGAACACGGAGTTTAGTGGCCGCGCTGATTTTGTCTTCGATGGTAAAGCTTGCCGTAGCGGTGCAGGTAATGGCCGGGGAAACCGGGCTGCAGTTCGTAACTGTAGAGAATGGCAGAACGGGGAAAGTGTCCGCCGTCGTGGCAAAATTGCCGTCCTTGTCATAATGAAGTTCGACGGGCGTAAAGGTGCCGGTGGTAGTCCAGCGGATGGTTTGGGTCGTGCCTACCGTATAGCTAAGGCCAGCCGCCTCCGGCTCCGTGAGTTGAAGTTTCCCTTTGATGCGAAAGACAACGTCGGAGACGTCATTGACATTAGTATTCTCTTTGTGCCGGACACGGATACACACATTGGTTCCAATATTATTTGGAACGGTCCAGTTAAAACTGGACGGCGTGGAAGCCCCGTCAAAGATGATGGGGTTGGTATCAAAATTATTCCCTACTCCGCATCCTGCAGTGGAATAATGAATTTGGATGTTATTGACGGCTCCAAATTTGTCCCATTTGATCAAGTAACTCTGCCCCACTTCCATCGGAAGAGGAGTCGGATCGTCCACACCGCCGGGCGCACGAACCGTAACAGTTCCTTTCACTTCAATGGCCGTGCTCGGAAGGCTTTCCACAGAGGTTTGAGTCGAGGGGGTAACCGCTTTGGCCTTGATTCTGCCCGAAAAGCCGCTCGTCAGACTCGTGATAGCCGGATCAAGGAACCAGGGAAAGGAATAATTTCCCAGGGCGTCGGGAACACCGGTGGCGTCGGAAATATCCACCACCGTGGTGAGATCGGCTCTTTTGATCTTTACATAGTTCAAGGCAGCGCCATCATACGAATAGTAAAGTTCGGCGGATTGCAGGTTGCCTTGTTTTTTGAACTTGATAGTCTGAGTCGTGTTAACACCCCAAGATTCAGAACCCGTGCTTGGAGTCGTAACAATCAGTTTGCCCAAGATCGGGAACACCGTGCCGCCGCTCACATTAAAGACTTGATCTTGGTTGGCGGGATCATACTGAGTAATCAAGACGCGGTGATTCACGGTGCTTAATTCTGTAAGCCCCCTTGGGATCGGATTCCAAGTATAAGAGCCGTTGTTGGCAATACCTAAGGCCGGCGTAATTTGGATCCATCCCAAAGTCGTAGGATCTACTGCGCTCGTGCTCAAGTCGCTATTGCTGTAATAGAGATGGATTTTGTTGATTCCAGAACCCTTCGGTGTTGTCCAAGTGATATTCGTATTGACATCCTCGGCATAAACCGGAGCACCATTTTCAGGGAACGTGACGTCGAACTGAGCACCGATCTTGAAATCGGTTCCTTCTGAAAGAACGTCTGTTTCATCGGCCGCATTTGTTATTTTAATTCGGTAATTATTACCCACTGTCGAGGGAAAAACCGGAGTATTTAGTGTCGTCCAACTATAGGAACACGATCCGGTGCAGCCTGTTTGGTTCTTCGTTCCTACAAGAATCCAAATAATGCCGTCGGTAGTATTAGCGTCATAATAGACGTTGACGTTGGGAATCGTGCCGTTGAAATTCCAAGTCACGTCGGTGTCCGTAGTAGCTGTTTTCGTCACTCCGCCCGTTGGTCCTGTAAGAGTCAGTCCGCCCATGATCTTGAAAGCAGGAGATTCGCCAAACACATCCGTGAAGGCGGCATCAAATACCTTGACCTTGACATTCGTGCCAATCGCATCAGGAATCGGTCCCCATGTTACACCCGCAGTACCATTGGCAACGGGCTGGAGCGTGGCAATGGTTTGACCCACAGGATAACCACCGGCACCGCCTACGGTGTCATAGCGGATATCCACGGTTGTCGTTTTTG
>JACQQS010000014.1 GCA_016206925.1 Candidatus Omnitrophota bacterium | reverse complement strand
GGATCAAAAACGCATCCTTGTCAAAGAGCTTAAATACCAACTTCGGGAAGAGGTCAAAGACCATATCCCGGTTAAAAACTTTTGTGGACTGTCAGCGATGTCCTGACACAAAAGTGTCAGCGATCTCCTGGCACGCCGCACTTAAGTCTTATTGGAAAGACCTTACTCTCGAAAGAGGATACTATACTCTGCTCCATAAATAAATCAAGAAAACTGTCGGGATAGCGCGCATAAGACATTTAATTTCAACAGATTAGAGAATCCTGTTTGTCAAAAACGATCTCCCGATTAGAATATGCCCGCTCAAACAAAATCAGGGAAAAATGGCTTATAAACCGCTTGTCTCCGTGATCATAACGTCGTACAACCGCCGCGCCTTTTTAAAAGAAGCGGTCGAATCTGTGCGTGCGCAGAATTATGCTCCCTTGGAAATCGTTGTTGTTGATGACGGTTCGGACGACGGTACCGGCAGTGACTATACCCATCGAACCGATTTAAAATACATACGCCTTGAGGGGGCTGACTTCGCATCGGCTGAGAAACGCTATCCCCGGCTTCCGAAATCATTTGGCGCGAGAGGCGTTAGCGCGGCCAGAAATGCTGGAATCCGCAGCTCAACAGGAGAATTGATCGCCCTTCTGGATTCGGATGATTTCTGGAAACCGGAAAAAATTGAGACGCAGGTACGCTATTTTGAGGAAAATTCCGGAGCGATGATTTGCCAAACGGAAGAAATCTGGATACGAAACGGAAGGCGCGTAAATCCGCGGCAGGTTCACAAGAAATTTTCCGGTGAAATTTTCAACCCATGTCTTCCCCGTTGCGTCATCAGCCCGTCGGCCGTGATGTTTAAAAGATCGCTTCTGGACCGCGTCGGCGTATTTGACGAAACGTTTCCCGTGTGTGAAGATTACGAACTTTGGCTGAGAGTTTCCGCAAAATACCCTGTCGGGCTGATTCCCGCGCCGCTCACCGTCAAGCGCGGCGGGCACAGCGACCAGCTGTCCAGACAGCACAGTCTGGACTTTTATCGCATACGCGCGCTTGAAAAAATTCTCCGCCAAAGCATGCTGACCGAATCGCAGCGCGTTGCCGTTTTAGGTGAACTCGAAAAAAAGTCCGCGATCTACGCGAAAGGTTGCCTAAAACACGGGCATTTGAACTATGCCTGAGCATATTTGGCGGCCCGACAAGATTTATATCGATGAAGCGGTTGCGGATGAAAAACGCGTGCGGCAAATTCTCGCTCGCGTGCCCGATGTTCCGAAAGAAGCAACAAGCGAAGTCAAGGAACTGACCCGGCGTGCTGCGTCAAAAGAAAATGCCTTCACGGAGGGAAAACGGGCGCTCCTTTTGACACGGCACAAGGGAAAATTTCTTTCCGTTTGCCCTGCCTTTACGGATTCTGCCGTTTGCTGCACGTACCGGACCATCAATATCGTCCTGGGCTGCAATTTCGACTGCTCCTACTGCTTTCTTCAGGCTTATCTGAACAACCCGCTGACGACATTCTATGTAAACGTCGAGGACATGTTTTCCGAATTGCGATCGCTCTTCGATTCAAATCCGGAAAAAACATTTCGTTTCGGAACGGGAGAATTTACGGATTCGGTATCTTTGGATCATATCCTCGGAATAAATCAGGAGCTCATCGCTTTTTTTGCCCAATATCCTAACGCGGTGCTGGAGCTCAAAACGAAATCGGCCCGCGTTGACTCGTTGCTTGACCTTGACCACCGCGGCAGAACCATTATCGCCTGGTCAGTCAATACAAAATTCATTCAGCGCACGGAAGAGCATAAAACGGCAACCATCGAGGAACGTATTGGCGCCGCAAAAAAATGCGTTGAGACCGGTTACCGCGTCGCGTTTCACTTTGACCCGTTGATTCTTCACGAAGGCTGGGAAACGGGCTATCGTGAAACCGTACGGCTCATGCGTGAAGAAATTAATCCAGAAAGCATTGCCTGGATCAGCTACGGCTCACTCCGGTTTTTGTCCCCGCTCAAGCAAGAGGCGCAAAAACGTTTTCCGGCAACGCCGATTTTTTCGGGGGAATTCGTAAAAGGTTTCGACGGGAAGATGCGCTATTTTGCGCCTTTACGGACTAGGCTGTATCAAACCATACATCGATACGTGCAGGAATCCTTCCCTCTGGTAACGCCCTACATCTGCATGGAACCGGAGCATGTGTGGGAGAAATCCCTCGGCCTATCAGATATCTCCTCTGCCTGGCTCACCGACACGTTGGATATCAGCGCAAAAGCTCTTAACGGGAAAGAGTAACTTCAGCCGTTCGATGCGGTTCCGGAAAAAGTGCTCTAAGGAACCAGTATTCATTTACGGCCCTGTCATCGGTCAGCGTAACAGCTGAATTCAATCCAAGGCTCATTAAAAATCGATCTGGATCTTTTTCACTTCGAAGGACGGATTCGAATATTTCTTCAGGCGCGTTTTGCTCCCATTCCAAAAAATCCTTTTTTGCGGACTCCGGAAGCCGGGAAAATAATTCTGCGGGCGAACGCCCGGGGATCGGTGCCATAGACGCTAGGAAATGGAGCCCGTGGCCCTCAAGGGAATTAAAAATGCGCACATAGGCAAATTCCTCCCGCAAAGCTTTGAGGACCGCTGCAACGGTTTTGGCATCTGCTGCCTGCGGCAGCCAATTTTGCAGAATCCCATCTTTACGAAGCACACGTTTCACGCTCTGATAAAACTCCCTCGAATAAAGCAGGCTTGATTGAGCGGTTTCAACCGGCGGAGGAGGATCGACGGCAATTACATCGTACGTTTCCGACGTGCGATCTAAAAAACGCCTTCCATCGTCAATAATAATCCTGGCTCTCGCTCGATGACCCCTCAAGATCTCATCGATATCTGCAAAAAAATAGGAGACGGTTTTTGCAACGGAAGGAATTAATTCGACTACAGTACTGTCAATCCCCCACGAAGACATCGAACGAAATGTAGTGCCCATTCCCAAACATATGACCAAGCCGCGCTCGGGCGTTTTGTTCAAATACGCCAAGGGCAAATGCGCCATCATTTTTGTAATGGTCGTTAGATGGGTTGCCCGCTGTCCATTCACTCTTAACTGCTTATCCATACCCTGGCCGCTTGCAATGACGGTCGCCGCGTAATCATGAAGCACCACGGCTTCTCGGAACCGGCTTTCATACGGCTTTCCAAAGAGAGACAATAATCCGAAAATGAGAATCGGTACCCCCCACGTGATAAGTTTTCTACCGCCGAATCCATTCTCTGCCGTACCGGCAACTCGCACATGCGGCTTTCCCCATAGGAAAGTGAGCAGTAACAAGAATACCAAGAGATAGCACGCTGTTCTATAGTTTAGAAATGGGATCAGCAAAAATCCGGTAACCAGGGGACCGACAACGCAGCCCAGAAGATTGGCCGCGTACAACGTTCCCACACTTTTAGCTTCGGATCGCGAATGAATTTCAATAAGGCAGGGAGTGAGTATGCCTGCCATAAAACTGAACGGCGCCACACCTATGAGCAGACGGACAAACGGGCTTATACTAAAATCGGGATTACAGGCGATAAGCATCAAAAAAGCCGACGGAGCGAGAAATAACCAAGTTAAAAGCAGAAGATGACGCTCGGCGCTGCGAAACAAACTTAAGCGGTATGTTGCCGTCCCAAGATTCGTAAATACAAGGTAAATGGCCAGAATTCCCGCAAACGAATAAACCCATGTGCCAATATACGGAGTGTAGATTCTGGTCCAAATCACTTCCAATCCCATAGAACACATCCCGAAAATAAATAAGATTACCGCGGCTCGCGGAAATATCGACACGGCGCGTTCTGAGTAATAATCGGCCGGCTCTGCGCAGATCGTTTCCGTGGCTGGGTATTTTGCGGACACGCGGTAACGCCATGCCAATACAGCAATCATCAAGTTTATCAAGACAGCCAGCCATAGCGTTTTTTGAAACCCCCACAGTTCGATCGTTATAAAGGTCGGTATCAACACGCCGAGAATGGATCCTGCCACATTGCAAAGATATAAATCACTGAACTGCTTCTCCTCATCGGGCAAGTGCAATTTTTTGAGGAAAGATAATGCAAAAGGGTACGTAGCTCCCATGGCAGTACAGAAAGGAAAGAGTATGATAAAAATCATGAACAACGAACATGCAAAGTAAGCTGCGGAGCTTTCCATCGAAAGCGACAACATAACGCGGCGCCCTAACAATAACCCGGCCGGCGCTAAAAGCCCTCCAAGACCGATTGTGAATTCCAACAAAGCATAGGGACGCAACTGAATTAGGTACTTTTGATTGCCAAAACGCGAAGAAAATTTTCCGCCCAGGTAAGAGCCCAGAGCAAGCCCGGACATGAATACAGTCAGTACCGACGAGACTACGGGGGCGTTCACGCCGAAACGTGCGATGGCTAGACGGAGCCAAACGATTTGATATAGAAGCGAACTAAAACCCGACCAAAAGAAGAAAAAACGAACGATTGCCACGGTTAACCGTAACCCTTTCGTAGTCGTTTATGAAATATCTATCGTCTTCGGCAGGGATAAAATTAAGAAAAATGAATTGATCTCGCGCGGACGCCAATATTTGGTAAACCAGCAAAGCACCAATATTTTGATTTTGGGACTCTTGAAAGAAAACGAAAGCGAGGTTTGTTCAGCCGAGGAAAGGCGAAGTAACATCACTACGGACGATATTTTCAAAATAAGCTGTGGATACCCGCCCTGTAAGCCGGGTTCTGTACTTGATTGCTCAAGCTGTGATCATCTCTCTTGGGTATCGCTTGCGCGGTACCGCTAACGGTCCAACCCGGGACTTCAACCGCTTTGGCAAGCGGTTCCCTGCCGGAAGCGGCAGGGTGGAATCGGGCCGATTCCTGCCTAAGGCACGTCCCCTATTTGACCTTCCTCCGCGTAGAGATTGCCGCTTTTCACTCCGGCAAGGACCTGTTCGGTCCACTCCGGCATTGGTCTCTGTGGCTCTAATCCGCACTGGAACCAGTACATCACCCAATGGCCTGCGTGATTCAGAAATCCCAAATCCCAAGCACCAAATTCTAAACAATCACCAAAATCAAAGAATTCTAATGAGTTAAACAAGTGCCGAGATTTTTGACTTTAGTCATTGGCTTTGTTTGGTACTTGTAATTTGGTCCTTGGAATTTTCAAATCCAATCATGCAAACTTACTGAACGATGTACAGGTTCCAGTGGACAGGTGTTACCCGCTACGCTGCCCTGCGGAGCCCGGACTTTCCTCTCCAACCCTGTTGGAGCGATCACACGGACGGGTATCCAAATAACCGCGCATTATAGCACAGGCTGCCGCGACGCTTTGCGCAATGTTTAGCCGCTGTGGGAATATTCATTTAATGGAAACGCATTCGATTCCGATACTAATAGGGGGTTAAATTCGGCATACGAACATAAGGTCATCAAACGAGCACACCATTAAACTCGGTATCTTCATAATTGCCTACGAAGCGGTGCGGACGCTGATTTCAGCGTATGAGCGCATTCCGGACTCGGTCAAAGCGCGCGCTGAGGAGATCTATGTCATCGATGACGCAAGCAATGACAATACGTATTACGCCGGCCTTGGTTACAAATTCGCCCATCGTGTATCGAAATTAAATGTGTACAGAAATCCGCATAATCTCGGCTACGGGGGAAACCAAAAACGGGGTTACCGTTATGCGATAAAAAAAGGCTACGACATCGTAGTCATGCTGCACGGAGATGTGCAATATGCTCCTGAAAAAATTCCCGAGCTGATCCGGCCCATCGAGGAAGGCAAAGCCGACATGGTACAAGGCAGCCGCTTCCTGGGTAATCCTCTCAAAGGCGGCATGCCCCTTTGGAAATTTGCCGGCAACCGTTTTCTCACCACCCTCATGAATAAAATTTTGGCGATTCATCTATCGGAGTATCACTCGGGATTCAGAGCCTATTCATGCGCTGCATTGAAAAAAGTCCACTTTACGAGGCTTACGGATGACTTTCATTTTGATACCGAAATCATGCTTCAATTTCTAGAGTCGGGCCTTCGAATCGCGGAAGTTCCTATTCCCACTCATTACGGACCCGAATCCCACGTTGTAGGTTTCGGAACTTCGGTCCGTTACGGGTTGAATATCATTAAATCGCTGATCGAATACAAACTGCACAAGTCAAAAGCTTTCAGCCTTTCGTCGAGGAAATATCAACTTACCACGTCCCGATCAAGGGTCCGATCTTAAATCGATCTATCGAAACGCCCATTTTTTGCTGCCGAAGAAATTTAGCGCAGTGGCTGAAAGGACGGCGAGGAGTTGAGACAGGATCTCGTGATGTTCAAATACCGCGTGAAGAATGTGAAGCGTTAACAAGTTCACGCCCAAGCCGAAAAGACATACAAATAGAAAGCGTTGGTATTGAATGCGAACGGATAGCTGGCCGCCTTTCTTTTGCACCTTGAATGTCCAGGCACGGTTCAAAATAAAATTGCTCGTCAAAGCGAAAAAAAACGCGGCCACCGCGGACGCCAAATAATGAAAATGCAGGAAATAAAGACAGGCGCTAAAAATAATAAGATTAACAGCCAAACCGGCCGCGCCGACCACGCAGAATTTTATGAATTGCCCGATCGGAGTTTCCACCTCCCGGAAAAGCTGCCAGAGCTGTTTTAAATACTCAAATACAACGCCCTTGGTCAACTTACTTTCCCCGTACAGGCGGTCCTTAAAAACGATAGGCACCTCCTTCAATTTCCGGTAACGCCCTTTGGCCAGAATTTCCAACCCGATTTTAAATCCGATGGGATTTAAGAGCACACCCTCTAAAACGCCGCGTTTAAAGAACACAAACCCCGACATGGGATCTTTGATCGACGTGAACGGCGATGCAAGCAAGGTCGCGCCCCATGAACCAATTCGCCGGTAGAGGGGCCACTTTGAGATTTTACCTTCGTCCAGATATCTGCTGCCGACGGCCAGATCGGCGCCGTCCGCCGTTATGGCGCGCAAGAGATCGATGATTTGCTCCGGAGGATGGCTGAAATCGGCATCCATGAATCCGATGATATCGCTGTCGGAAAATTCAAACCCTTTAACGACCGCCGACGAGAGTCCGCGCTCGCCCTGCCGGCGCACGGATTTCACCGGGTAGCGCCTGCCGAGTTCTTCGGCCACCTTCCATGTTTGATCGGGCGAATCATCATCGACCACGATAATTTTCCCGTCAATGGCGTGCTTTGTGAAGACTTCCGAAATCTTCGGAATGATTGCCGCAATGTTTTCGGCTTCGTTGTAGGTCGGAATAATGATGCTAACATGTTCGCGCATTAGATCTGCCCTTTGGCCGTAGCTTCATTAATGACGGTCATCGCTTTCTTATTGTCAGCCGTTGCGAAAACACCGACGATCTTAAATCCGTCTCCGCTCGTACCGTAGCAGTAATCGATAAAAATATTGCTGTTGCCGAGAAGTTTGGTCACGGGAGAAAGCATGCCGACTTTATTCTCAAACTCAACAATCAAGACATCGCGGAGCACAATTTTTACATTCGGAATGTTTTTCTCAAGAATTTCCTTCGCCTTAATGTTGTCCCCTGTTACCGTCTGGAGAAAACCGCGGTCGGCGACCGAATAGGCCAGAAGATGGACAATATTAACGCCCGCGCGGGATAAAGCCGAAACAACACGCCCGAGCGCTCCCGTTTCATTTTTTGCTTCGAGGTGCAGTTCTTGTCCCAGCATTGCTCTCGCCATCTAATTCACCATGCCTTTATTTTTCTTCGTTCTTTGTGCCAAAGATACATTTGGGTACTTGCGAACCAATCCAGGAAATTTTTCTTTCGAAACAAACACCGAAGCTTGCTTATCCGAATAAACCAGCGACCAGCGCGGATGCGCCAAAAGCTTTCGGCAGAGAGATTGCTCCGTATTTTCCAACACGATTTCAATACTGTACTTTTCGAAAATCGTTTCCCATTGCCCGGGAATTTCGTAGACCTCGTGGTATTCCTCAAGTCTTCCCGGACCGTACATATCCGTTCTGCCGTCAATGAAAAGCTTATTGGAATCACCGAAGCGGAAAATCAAGTAACCGCCCCAGGCATAAACATTAAAAATATTGCCTTTTATGCCTTCCTTCTCCAGAAAATCACAGGCTGCGATGGGTAAAAAGTTTCCGTTAAGGCCATTCCAAACAATGTTTGCTGCGGCTTGATTGTGAAATCCCGCAATGCTGACCAATAGTAGCATAATAACGATCAGCATCACCAATCGCCCGCCGCTGAATTGCTTTTCACAGACGTGAATAGCCTCATTTCGCGCATTCCACCAGCGAATGATTCGGCCGCCGAGCGCTTTAGTAGACAACGAAGGCAGGTGGCGTACATAGGACGGCAATGTGCTTAAAACAAAAATGGGCAGCTGACGGACAGCCGTTGCGGTCAAAAGAACCGTCGCTGTGAAAATCACGCATTCGAACGGCTTGACGTTTTTACGATCACGCCACATGGCCCAAAGCAGGATAAGGGAATATAGGAAAAAAGCCGGAAAGTTTTTCGAATTGAGATGAACGGGCTGCCATTCCTCAATACGGTTGTGTATGGCCCACACCGACTCGGAAGATTTAAGCACATCAAATCCATGAGGATTAAGCGACGAAACAAGGGGCAAAAGAATAATTAAAACCGCAACATTCAAACCCGAGGGGCGGCGAGCCGCAGGCTTCTGAAAAAATTCAACGGCAACTTGAAATCCAAACGCCGCTGCAAACACAAATTGAATCATGAACGATTGGTGCATATTCACCCAAGCAATGTGAATCAATGCCAGAAGAAAAGCGGATTTACGGTCTCCCGAATACACCTTCTCCCACAGCAAAAGACCTAAGATGAGCAGCACGTACGCGATCAGATGCGGACGGGCAAGCCAATGATGCGCGCTTGAAACGGCCGCGACGAGCGTGAAGAAAAATGCCGATAAAGGACTCACACCCTGCCTGCGGAGCAATACAAAAACACGGCTGAAAATGAGCGCCGGAATCAAACCGAGAATGACGCGCAGGCCGAGAAACCCGCCGATATTCCAAAGCCCGTAAAGAATTAACTGCCCTAGCCACTGGTGGTCCTTCCACGGAATCGGCGCACTGCTTATCGCAAATCCCGGATCAAAACGCGGCATGGATTTATTTTGCCAGATCCATTCGCCGATCTTTACCTGCCAGAGCGCATCGTAGCAAACGAAAAAATCCCTCAGGCAATATGCAAGGCTAATGAGCAGAACGGCTTGCGATAGATCAGGAATCCAAGGATTCCGGTGTAATTTTACGGGCAAGACATAACTATTTTCCATAAGAGTGAGTGCCTGACTAATTTTCGTCCATTTCTTATCGTAGCATAAGTATACATATACCGCCTGTTCAGAACCATGTCAGGAAAGCCGATTCATATCGCATGAATAATTTGAGGTCAACCATTGCAGTTGGTTTGGGAATCGGCCTCCTGTTGGGCTTCGTCAATATCCGGTCATTCATCGTCAGCGATACATTGACCAACTCTCTGATATCGCTCAGTTTGGTCCGGGATGGAAATTTCGAATTAAGCGAGTTTGAACCAATCCTCAGGGATAGACCGGCAGGACAAGATTTTTGGGCATTGCGAACGCAAAAAGGCTTGTTCACAAAATATCCGGTTCTCACGGGTATCATCGCGGCACCTTTCTTTGCCGTGTTCTCATGGTTTGATTTTCTTGCAAAAGACAAAATCGATTTTTGGCTTAAACTTGGCCGAATTTATTCCCTGGTACTTTGCGGAATTTTTTCCGGCATCCTGTTCGCAACAACACGCAAATTCGTACCCGTACGATGGGCCGTGGTCTTAACGTTTTTTTCCGTGTTCGGAACGGGAATCTGGTTCTATACGGGAAGTCAACTTAGCAATCAAACACTTTCCCTTCTTTGTATCACGACAATACTCTGGATGCTTGTCAAGATGCCCGCTAACCGCTTCTGTCCGTTTGTTCTTGGTTTATTGGCCGGTATTAGCTTATCCGCACGGCCTGCTGCGCTGTTTCCATCCCTGGTACCCTTCGGAATTTATCTCCATGAAAAAGCTTTGCGAAAACTCTTCTTCACGCTAATTGCAGGTTTTTCTCTGCCATGCTTTGCCGCAGCGGCCTACAACTATGCGGCCTTCGGCTCGCCGTTCATAACAGGGTATTCCTTTGTCCCGTGGGATCATTTTTCCGCATCCATACTGGAAGGTCTCCCGGGCCTCCTAATCAGCCCAACGTCAGGACTTCTATTCTATTCCCCCTTTCTTGTTTTCGGAATTTGCTTTGGGTTGAGAAGCCTTTTCTATCAGAATCGAGCGAACGGATCGGTATTGTCTAAATGGCTGGTGTTCAGTTTTCTAGGCCATTGGATTTTACTTTCAAGATGGCATGCGTGGCACGGCGGCCTTGCCTATGGTTCCAGAATGATGTTGGAAACAATTCCGGCGCTTACTCTGTTGATTGCACAGAACTGGCATCATCTCGAAAAAAGCGCGGCTCTAAAACGACTTTTGCTGGTAACGGGCATCGCCTCGGTTCTTATGTACCTGCTGGGCACAGTCACTTTTGATGCCGTAGCCGAGAGTTGGACGGATAAGAATGGCTGGTGCTTACAAAAGGATTTCATCATGCTCTACGTCAAAGAAAGGAGCTGGAAAACACTTATCGTGGAAACGATCCGGAAGGGAGCCACTTTCGCCGCAATCGCATGGGGCCTATATTTTATTTTAAAAAGATGCCTATGCCACCCAAAATCCCAAGGAGTGGCACGCTAAAAGAAATATCTGACAGATAAGCATTAACGTGAGAATCAACGAATGGTGAAATTTGCCGAGCGCCAATTGAATAAAAAGGGGGAAAACTACAATAAGAAGCCGGGTGTAGGACATAAAATGATCCGTCATGGCGGGGACGAAACCCATCGTAAAACTGTAAGCAAACAGGATCGCACCCTGAGCCCGCAGAATTCGGTAAAAAAACAATATGAATAGAAAAAAAGCGATTCGATCAAAAACGTTATTTGTTGCTCCATACCAACTGTAATTAATATTCACAAAGTTTTCTAAAAACCACTGCACGGGATGAAGAACCGTTTTGACCGAATGCGCTGAAGTACTCATGCAATGCGGCATAAAAAGCTCAAAAGCATTTCCCGTAAAAACCTGGAAAAACGCGCATTGCATTAAAATCGCAAGGATCGGGAAAAAGATCAAAGAACCTGCCCGTTTATTATCCCTTTCAAAAAAAAGACATACCGACAACGGAACCAAAATTAGGCAACCGACCGTCCTGGTTAGTGTGAGAAGTCCAGCGCAAATGCCTCCTGATACATATTTCCTTTCAGTCAAGCAATAGAAACAACAAACCGCCAGCAGAAAAAAAAGCGATTCTGAATAAGCGCGTGAAAAAAAGAATGAGGTCGGAAAAAAAATCGCATACTTGACTGCATGTAAGCCGGCTGCTTCTCCGTAAACCGTACGAGCTAGTTTGTAAAGAAGTAGAAAGGCAAATAGCGATGCGATATTACTAACGATAAGTCCTCCGATCAGTGCGCTATTTGCTGCTACACCTTTAGCAAGCCATATCAAGAGCGGATAAAGAGGCGGAAATCGGTTCGAAATCCCCCGGGGCAAATAACCTTTTTCAGCCAGATAAAGATAGTGGTTCGCATCCCAAGTCTTGTAAGCTGTCTTCCAGGTAACCGGTTCGTTTTCGGGGTAAACGATATTATCCGACCTGTAAATTTCCTCATTCTGAAACGGGAAAACATGAAAAGCGACGGCCGGAACGGCCAGCTGAATCAGCTTGACGCATAAAATTAGGATAACAAGATTCCGCAAAGTGCTGTTCATTGTTCCTGCTCAACCGCATCCGCTTGATAGGCCGTCAGTATGAATTCGGAAAGGGGGAGAATTCGAGGCGGGTAATATGTTTTTCTTTTCTCCGAATCCTCATAAAAATCAATTTGAATATCATGCCACTCAGCGAGCAATTGTCTGGTCAGCAATTGTCTCAAGAGGTTCGCTAGTGCCGGATTGTCCGCGACAAGATTTTCACGTTCTTCAAAATCATTTCTTAGGTTATAGAGCCTGTTTCTCCGGGCAAAACCTAAATCCCTGATCAACTTCCACTTTCCCAGGATAACAGCCTCCTGATCAGCAAGCCCCGTCTGCGCCACCAAAAATATCGGCCTCCGCTCCCAATGGATTTTTTGGAATAAATTCAAACCCTGAAACGAAGGGTGGCTTTCAATGCCGAGTAAATGGAAAATGGAAGGAGGAATATCGATATGCTGGACGTAATCATTTCGTTCGCCGCGCTCCTGACTTTGCGGCGACTTAATTATGATGGGGACGCGGATGACTTCGTTGTAAAGTTCCGAGGCATGGCAGGCAATATTATGCTCATAAAACGCCTCGCCGTTGTCGCCCGTGACCACAAGGACTGTCTCATCATAAATACCGGCTGCCTTAAGATATTCGAGCAGTTTCCCTATTTGCATGTCAATATAGGAAAGCGAGTTGAAATATCGATTCTTCATGGCGGGAACGGTTGATTTGGGATACGATCCAAACTGAATCTTACCGAAATCAATTTCAAACGGCTCCAGCGGCGGCTTGAAATCATCCGGCCAAAGATAGGGAAAATGAGACCGCTGAAAGTTCAACAACAAGAAAAAGTTCCGGTTGTTTACGCTATCAAGCCAGTCCAAAGCTTTTTCCAAAACAATCCTGTCATCCAGCTTTCCCGCATGTTCCATGCGCGCAAAAAATTTCTCAAAGCCCGTATCTCCGAAAGGAACGTAAAGCTCCTCCGGCCCCGTCGCCGATGTGGCATCGAAGAAAACGTCCAGGTATCCCGTTTCCAGGTAATTCCGCATATCACCCCAACTTTCATTCTGAGCCGAAAATACAGCCGTCGCGTAGCCTAACACTTTCAAAACATCGTACACGAGAACTCGCGGATAAGGAATGTTCTTTGGATAATAATGGTGCTGCGTTGATCTAAGAGGATAATGAGACGAAAGTACGGCTGTATCGGCATAGTCAGAATGTGAGCTTGTTGCAAAAGCGTTAGGAAATACCAGACTTTCTTTGGCTAGGCCCGCCAGATTCGGCATCACTTCCGGATGTTCTAATACATCACTCCTCAGCGATTCCACCATAACGACAATAACCGGATAGCGCTGGAGGTCAGGCAGTACACGATTGCGAAAACTCGTCAGGGGTTCCTGTCTGTGCCATTGGCTCAATAAATTTTCGCTTCCGAATGTTAGATCCTCGAAAATTTCCTTTCGCTCATGACGGAAAAACAGATCTGAAAAAAGCGTCGAGGGCGGAGCGACGTGCTTGCTGAACAACTCCAAACTTTCCTTAATCATATTTTGATTGGAGCCCGGAATTACGCCGGCGCGGGAAAAAGCAAAAGCCACTGGGACAGATTTAAAAATTAAAAAAGCAAAAAAAACCGCGGCCGTTCCACCGGCAGAAACCATTAGGCTGCGGGAACGCACTTTGTCTAAAAGCCACGGTATGGCCGAGGTAAGCAGCACCATAAAAGCAAGCGCCAAAAGTGCCGTGAAGAGAAGCGTGAGAAACGATACCGGATTGATTGAGAGAATATGCAGTGCAATCTGCAGAGGATTATGAAAAATAAAGCGGATGTCCTCCCCATTGAGAAAATGATGTAAAAAGCGGTACGAGCTCCAACTAGCGGCATAAAGGAGGCTGAAAACAAGCCCGAGCGCAATGCCTATTACCCTTCCCAGTAATCTTCTGCTGGTGAGCAGGAGCGCCGGATAGAGCCAAAAAAGAAAATTGGTCAGAAAAGAGGCATAGAAAAAATCAACCCTCTGGTACGCGGAAACCTCAGGGTTTCGGAGATAGCCTTCGGCAAACATCCCGATGAGAAAAACATCGACTGCATTCATTACCCCCGCAAATAGAATCAAACTGAAAATTCGTTTCCAGAATTTCATTTAAGGATTTGCGGCATTGGATAGATTCTATTTAAGGATTTTGGCGCGGCGTAGCAACCGTAAGTTCTTAATCGATAAAAGATAGCAGACCATGATCACCCAAATCATAAACCGGTAGCCCGTAACAAGAGTTAAGCTTTCCAATAAAGCGCCAAGCACTACTCCCAAAACGTTGCTTGCAAAATCGGTATTGGGCGCCTTGCTCTTTTCAAATGAGCTGGCAAATATGACACCGGCAAAGAATATTGGAGTAAAGAACAAAAATATCGAGGACATTATGCGCGATGTAAGCGGCAGGGCAAGTAAAACGTTTACGTCCGCAAAACCGCCGAGGGCCAGAAAAAAAACAAGCCCGGCATAATAAGGCAGAGTATTCTTAGGATGAACGGCGAGACAGTAAATATTGCTTAAAAGGGCCATGATTAAAATCGCCGAGAAAACGATCGAGCTAACCACCCAAGTCGAACCAAAAAGAACAGAAAGCCGGACAACATTTAGCGTTTCGATCAGCATGAATCCGGCCCCCAGAAAGAAAAAATGCCGGCTAATCCCGGCCGGTCCGGACGGTTTAAAGTAAGCGAAGCATAGTGTGGAAAGGAAAAGGATAATCAATATCATCCTTAAATTTTGATCGGGAATCTTTGGTTCTTTCAAGTAAACAAAAGGCCAGTCATCACGCGGCAAGTGGATCTGCTTTGTGACCCGCACTTGGCTGGGAAATATCCTGCTGTCAGCTTCCGAAATTTCCTGCGCATCCGCTCCGAATCCGCCCACCCGGCCGTCCCGGCCCGTGCCCGTCACGCCGAGCGTATAGTGTTTCCAGCGTTCGAAATGCCCCCGAACGGCGCCGATATTGCCGGTCATAAGCACCGTGTGCTTATTGCCTTCCGGCTCTGTGTCGCTGATTTCGTCCTTTGAAGGGATGGAAATAACAAGCGGGTCATCCTCAAAAACCCGTTTCAACAAGTTATTAATCCGCACAACCAGCCAGCCTTCCCGGTAATAATTGTAGGCAACGAAAATTCCTTGGGGACTCAGGTGTTCCTTAACCGATCGAAATGCTTCTTCGGTAAATAAATAGCTTTCAAGCCGGACGCTGGAGTAGCTGGTATGCAGTGTGAGGGAATCCACCAAGGCATACACGATCAAATCGTATTTCTTTTCCGTTTTGGCAAGGAAAGCACGCCCATCATCAATGTGGAAACGCACACGGGGATCGCTGTACGGCTGGTTGGGATGATCTTTTTTTCCGATGGAGGCAATGACGGGGTCAATTTCGACGGCATCCACGTTTACTACACCGTGCATAAGTGCGTGCGCCATGTCGTTGCCGGTTCCCGCTCCGATTACAAGAACGTCTTTTATCGCCGGCAGTCCGGCATCCTTGGTGAAAAGATACGGCAGAGAATATGCAAATCCTTTTACGTTTCGATCAAACATACTTTGATGTCCGATGAAATTTACGGTGACGGTGCCCTGCTTCTTGTCATAATCAATGCGATAGTAGGGCGACCAAAATGTTTCCAGGCCTGTCAAACCCCGCCCGAGAGCAAAAACAAAAGCAAGCGTCACTCCCAAAGTTATCCATACCCTATTTGTGCGGTTCTTCACGTGGCGAAATACAAGAAATACAAGCGGCAGGAATCCAAAGAGAAACCACCAAAAGGGCGGGAGGGAGAGATAGGCGAGAAACGTAAAAAATATGATTCCAAACAAACTGCCGGCAATATTGGATGAATATGCGTAAATCCGATTCCGAATCTTCTGAAACAAACGCCCAATGAGCTGCCCTAAACCGGCAAAAATAAAAATGATCAGCAAAAATATTATGGATAGAACTAGCTCGACCGGGACCAGAAATCCCCGAAAGTTCTGCGGCTGCCAGGTCGTACCAAAAAATATCTGATCGTGGTTGTCCACACTTGCGTCAAAAGCACCGCTAGACACTAAAATCCAAATTACCCCCGACACCGCTACCAGAAAAAGCATTGCGCGCGGAACGCGAGGCAGCCAGTCATGCCTATGGTTCGAAGCGAGACAGCCCAGCGACATTCCGACAAATGAACCGATGAGGACCAGGTTTGAAAAGAAAGTGACGAAGGGAACGAAAGCGGCGATCCAGCGGATAAAAACGAGCTCAAAAAATAGCACGACGAAACTGACCGAAAACAGATCGATAATATGACTTAAAGCCCTCGGCCTGGTCGTCATCGAGGTTATGAATTTGTACCGGTTATCACAATGCAAATCAATCCTTCTGAATGCCACGCGCGTAATATGCCGCTAG
Source organism: Candidatus Omnitrophota bacterium (assembly GCA_016206925.1). Lineage (GTDB taxonomy): Bacteria > Omnitrophota > Omnitrophia > Omnitrophales > JACQQS01 > JACQQS01. The sequence goes on along the minus strand of JACQQS010000014.1, from coordinate 34,411 downwards.
GTAAAATAAGCTGGCAGGAATCAATAAGGCTTTGAATCCAAAAAGGAAAGCAACCGATTCCAGCAATCCGCCGCACAGCGCGCCGATTAGATTCGAACCTAACGCATGATCTTTTCGTTTCGCATCTTTAAAATACGATATAAAGAGAATGCCGCCAAAGAAAACAGGCAACGTGAGAAAAAGCGATCCCAAAATCAAACGCAAACCAAAGTTTAACAGGAAGAAAACCTTTAGGGGTACGAAATAAAAGGCCGCCAAATCAAGAAACAAGAACATCATAACAGATCCAATCCGCTTCAAAGGAAATTTCGTTGAAAAATAGTTGCTGAGGAGAATCCAAACAAGAACTTGAGAAATGATAATGATGTTGACGATCCAGGTAGAGCCAAACAGCAACGCGCCTTTCGTAATGGCTTGAACTTCAAGAAGCAAAAAACCGGCCCCCAAAAAGAAAAAATGCCATTCGATTATGATATTCGCGCAGAGAATCCTTCTTCGGAAAAATAGGAAACAAAGTATCAGTATGGAAGAAAGAATTAAATGCAACGAAGGTATCTGCCTTCCTTCAAGGTATAGAAAAGGCCAGTCGTCAGTTGATAAGCGAATCCCAGGCTCATATCGAACGCGGTTATGCTCTATAAAATCCCGCACGTCGTTGTCGAGTGAGGCCAGCTTTGCTGTAAAATCAGCATTACTGCCGATCAATACGATTCCGTTATAATTGTCATCCCTCCGATGATAAAAAGCAAGCGGCTCGTGCTTAAAAACTTCTCTAAACAAACCAAAAAGCCGCTCGGCGATCCACTCACGCTGCGCCGCGAACAGCATTACCATAACTCCTTGTTCGTTCAACAAACTCCTGGCTTTTTCCAAACTCTCCAGCGTATAGACATAATGGTCGAGGCGGATATTATTGTAGGAAGATGCCAAGGAATGGGCATCTAGAAAACCAAACCAAATCAGATCATACTTTGACCGACTTTTTTCAAAAAAGGCCCGCGCGTCGTCTACAAAAATACGAATCCGCGGATCCTCGTAGGGTTTTTCAGGGTGGAATTGTTTCCCAATTTCAAATATCACAGGATCAATATCCACACAATCAACATGATCCACGTTATTGCGTAAAGCAGCAGCGCAGTCATTGCCACTGCCGGCACCTACCACCAATGCGTGGCTCACCTTATTCACAAAGTGATAGGGTATATCGTAATGACCGATTGCCGCTTCATTCTTGTCAAAGTATTGAGCAAATTCCTTTAAAAACGCGGGGGAACGATTCGATATTATCTGATAAACCGTGTTATTCACATTCACAAGCGTGCCTTGCAGCAGTTTTCCATCACGAGTCCACAAGGGCTTTAAACCAAACTTGTGATACGGAGACCAGCGTATCTCGGAAAATTCGGAGCGGAATGGAAGAAGTGACAAGATAATTCCCGCAATGGAAACAATCCACCACACGCGCTCGGAAAACTTCTTAGGGAAATAAAAGCTGAAAAGGAAAAGAAAAATATAAAACCAAATGATCGGAGCCGTCTCTAAAAAAGAAAAACCCGTGAAGACCCACGTACCAACCAAACTCCCAAGAATATTTACGGAATACGCTATAACGGTACGTGGATGGAACTGCAACAGTGCGCCGAGTCTTCTCCCTAACGGAACAAAAATATAAGCAATCAATACAAAGAGGAAGAGTGTCAATATGGATCCGAGTACAGCCGCAAAAATCTTATTAGCCAAGGATCCGTGTGCCAAAAGCGCCTCATTCCAAATAACCGAATCGGTAAATATTCCAAGCCATTCAGTGATACGGCGTAACGATGGTAAGAAGCGTATTCCAGCAGGTTCCGAAATGATAAAAACCAAGATGAGGAGCGATCGGAGGGAATTTATAGCTTTAAAAGGCAAGTCGGCCTGGAAGCACCCAATGCCTACGCCAAGAAAACAGGCGATTAAAACAAAATTGCTCAGATATGCAAATATGCGAACTTCCGAACCGACCCACCGAATTAAGGCCAATTCCAAATAAAGGATGAGAAAGCTGACGAGAAAGATACCCGTATTCTGCTTCCAGACTGCGGTGGGAAAATCTTTTGACTTCAGACTTTCAAGCATAAAGCTGCAAGCATTCCCTTGAAATATCTGTCAATTTGCAAGAGTGTGCCCTCCAGGACTCGAACCTGGGACCAAGGGATTATGAGTCCCCTGCTCTAACCAACTGAGCTAAGGGCCCGTTATTGTTATCCGACGAGCAAGAATAATATCAAAATTCTATTCCAATATCCAACGCTACAATAAACCTCCTCAAAACGATGACAAAATGTAGAGTGAAGCGCCGATTCAAACAGGCCGATCATAAGAATCCAAACCGAAGTAGCGGGGTATAGAATTGGAAAGTCACCGTAAAGGAAAAAAATTCATTGCATTTCACCTTGTTCGGGCAATCGATTCTCGTACCACCGTCTTATTTTTTATCTTTGGCATGATGAGTATTGCCGGACTCTACAGTTATCTCTCACGGTTCTTTATCCCGCTGATTCACGACGAAATGAGCTATTTGCTGCAAGCTGAGACATTTCTCCGTGGCCGAATTGCCAATCCCACTCACCCCGAACATTTATTCTTCGATGCTTTTCACGTTATTAACGAAGGTATATACGCATCGGTATATTTCCCAGGGTTTGGCCTAACGCTCGCACCTTTTGTCCTGCTCGGAATTCCATATGCAAATCCTATTACGATTTATGGACTTCACCTCCTTCTGATCTACGCGATTGGTTTTGAATTGTTTGACAGGAAAACTGCCTGGCTTGCTCTTTTTCTAACCGCGGTTTCGCCGGCTATCTTTGTTCAGACAGCCTTACTTTTATCCCACCTTTCGTGCGCAACATCCTTACTAGTCTTTTTCCTGGCCTACGTAAAACTAATTAAAAATGGATCTGCTAGATGGGGTCTTATTTTAAGCAGCGCATGGGGTTTCGCATTCCTTACGAGACCCATCACCGCTATTGGATTCATAGTGCCCTTTGCGATCCATGCCTTGATCCGCCTTTTTAAAAAAATGCTAGCATTAACTAAAGTCACAATGGCTGCTATTCTCTTGCCTCTTGCAACTGTTGTATGTCTTTTTTTTATCTACAACAAGACCGTAACGGGTTCTTATTTTAAAACACCCTACGGGTTATATTTCGAAACCCACGCGCCGTATCGCCACAACGGATCTAATGCTTGGGAAAAGTCTGCCGATCAAGCCGAGAGCTCCAGCGTGCATCGGTGGTTTAACGAACATTACCCAAGTCATTTGCCAAAAACAGTGATACTTAACATTCTCATAAGAACATATAAGTTTGTGGAGTGGCTTTTCGGCTCAACGTGGGCTGGGCTTTTAGCCATTTCAATTTGGTGGCGGAAATTATTTTCAAGAGGCGCGTGGCACATTCTTCTTTTCAGCGTATGGATCTGCCTTCAACTTGCTTACGCGCCGCATTGGTACGCCGGGATAACCGTTTTTGGAGCTACTTACCTTACGGAATCAATCGGGTTAGTTGTTTTGGGCATCTCTAACGCTATTTTGACCGATTTTCAATCGCTAAGCAAAAAACTCCCGCGCGTTTCAAAATACATCGGCTTGGCAGGACTCGTCATCTGCATCATGTCTTCGATTGGCAGACTCAGTGAAGCAAGGGAGTACATGATTTCCGCTAACGAGCATCAACTCTGGATCAACCAAGAGCTTAAAGAACGAGATATCAAAAAAGCTGTTCTCTTCATAAAACATCCTGAGAATTACACGCTCGACCGCGACTTTATACGCAACGACCCTGACTTCAAAAACCCGATTATTTTCGCGCGCGACCGCGGCAATGAGAACATCAGACTGCTTCCGTACTTTCCAAATTATGAGTTCTATCTAGTAGACCTAGAAAACCGCGGATTCATATCGTTGCCTTTTCGCTGAGCCGAAAAGTTTCTTTTCCGGATTTAAGATGGCTAAAAGCCTTTAGAAACCGGCCTTTTTACAGCATGTTACAATTGACTGCCCAATCGGGAATCGCCAGTACCGTTCGATAAACTCAAGAAAGGGAATAAATTTGTCTAGTAATCGATTTGCTCCCTTGTTGAAATTGTTCTGCTTTAGTATTTTCCCTGCTAAATACCAAGTGAATATGCCAAAAAAATTTATACAACGTTGCTTCTCTACTACAAAGCCGCTTTTGTTTAGCTTTTCATTTAGTTCTTCTCTGTCATACCGTCGATAATGCTCTCCCAATTTATCTAGCGTACCGTACAGCCACGATAAAGCCGGAACAATTAACAATAATCTCCCGCCAGGACTAAGTAAACGTCTCATATTCTGAAGTGCCTCAGCGTCTGCTTTGATGTGTTCCAATACATTGATACACGTGATAGCATCTATAGATTCAATGGGTACCGAGCGGCACATATGCTGCTCCGAAATATCCAGCTTAGCAATTCGATAGTTTGATAAGTGATTAAACCTTAACTTTAATAAATCCAACATTTTTTCGCAATGATCACTTAGGATTACCTGTTTTACTCCATCTTCACCCAAGTATTGACCAATGCTTCCTATTCCACTACCCACATCAAGCACTTGCTTGGCGCACCGAAGATCTTGTTCAATGCTTTTGTACAACCACCGATTATAATTTGTTGATGAGTCAATCGAATAAAGCGTATCAATTAAGTCGTTAGTCGCCATCTTGAAGTTGGAGCTTGCTTATTATTTTTGATAAATTTATATCTGATAAGACCATTGTACATCTGCAACGCGAAATGCCAATTCATTTTCTTCCCGTCACTCTTTGAGCGGGCCGTGTAGTCAATAGGCACTTCTTCGATTCTATAGCCTAAACTGAGTAGTTTCACGGTAAGTTCGGAATCAAATGCAAAATTCTTCGATGTAATTTCTATGCCGTTCAACACTTCTCTACGAAATGCCTTGTGACAACAAAAAACATCGGTTAACTGCGCACCGAGTAATAGATTCACCGTTATTGTTGAAATCCGATTCGCTATCCGGTTTAACAACTTCATTTTTTTAATACTTCCCAGCCATCGAGAGCCGAAAACAACTTTCGCCCTACCCGATAAGATCGGGTCGATAAGCTTAGGGTACTCGGCTGGCTTGTATTCTAAATCCCCATCCTGCAAAACAATGATCGTCCCGGTAGATTCTTGAATCCCACGAAGAACGGCTGCGGTTTTCCCCTTGTTTTTCTCGTGATGCACAATTTTTATACCAGAAGTTTTTTTGTAAGCTGCCAATATTTCCGCCGTGTCATCAGTGGAGCTATCGTCGACAACAATAACTTCCTTCCCAACAAAGTTCGGCAATACAACTTCTCTTACGCTGTCAAGAACGGATTTTATATGTGCCGCTTCGTTATAGATCGGAATGATAACGGACAGTTTCTCGGTTTTAACTGTACGTCCACTCTCAGGTTTATTGGATTCTAAATCAATCGTAGTTTCAAGATTGCTCACGCTCTATTCCCAGCTTTCATTCGTCGCGGTTACTTCACCTGACGTTCGGCATCGATTACAACACATCAGGTAACGCTTCACAAGTGCCGTTATTTAATAGGTGCCGGAAACTATATAATGAATCGGCTAAATCATACCCGAAAATTAGGAAAGAATAGCATGGACAGCTCACTCTTTTCCAACCGATCGAATAAAACGCGCTTTGTTTCCGGACTCATTCCGGTAGTTGCGATCCTCATACTGAATGCATACGTCCTCAAAATAAACGCCTTCCGCAATTTTGATTTTCTCGACATGGGTTCCTATCTTGACGCAAGCTGGCGTGTCTATTTAGGGCAGCGGCCTTACGTGGACTTCCTTTATTTCTCGGGCCCCGTTCATCTTTACATAAATGCGTTTTTCTTTCATTTATTTGGATTCGGAAAAGCGGCGATTCTGGCGCACCTTGTGGCGGCCCATTCCGCAGCAATCGTTCTGACATTTCTAATCGCGCGTAAGCACACGCCTGTCCGCGTATCCATCATTTGCATGATATTGACAACTGCCTGTTTTTATTGGCCCGTTTCCCATCCCTGGCATAATCAGACGGCCCATCTATGGGGTTTGTTATCCATCGGAGCGCTCTATTTCAATATCCCGTTCCGCTCCCGCAAAGAAGCGATCTGGACTGTGATGCTCTCCGGATTTTTCTGCGGCATTGCCTTATTGACTAAAATTAACCTGGGCGCAGCATACGGCCTGATTGCGCTGGCTGTTCTTCTAAGCTCCAGTTTCAGGAGAATTAGCATATCTTCTTTTGCAACCGGCATTTTACTTTTTTTGGGGATGATGTCGGTTTTTATGACCCAGCCACGGCTGTTCCTGGAGCAAACTTTTTCATATTACAATCAAGTTTCCCGCCTGCGCGCGCCCAAATTGCTTTCGCTGAATAACTGGTTTGCCAACGATTACTGGGTTTTCGTGACTATTATTCTGGTCAATATGCGGGGGCACTTTAAGCTGCTCCGGTCCCAGCCGTTCCGGCAGCATCTCATACTGCTGGTTGGAATTTTCTTCGCTGGCATAGCCGCGCTTCAGACCGATGCCATGTCCGGGGAAATTAACATATTTCTTTGGGGAATTACCGCGTCTTTCGCATTCGTGGTAATTTTACAAATCCGGAAGGCCTGCGCCGTCGATACGCATCAACTGCGGCATCGTGCTTCGACGACACTTCTGACGCTTTTCTCACTTTTCCTGATCGTGAAGGCAGCTTCTCACGGAATAAACCTCACGAAATGGTCATTCCTGAACCGCATTCCGGTCGGTGACTATGTGATGAAATCCCGGCCGTTGCAGGGCTGGCTCTCTAACGAGGAACAAGGAAAAGCTTTTGACGGACTGGCAGAATTCATTAACCAGCGCATACCCAAGCATGAATCCCTATTGATACTTACGGATATGCAGATTTTATACCCCATCACGGGGTGGGATAGTTACCGCGGAATTACTTTCACTTTTTTCGCAAATCCCTTCGCTTATTTTCCCTTGCCCGGGAAACAACAGAAGCAAGTTACCCAGCGCATCCTCAACAATCCTCCGGACTGGATCATTACGCACGATAGAAACCGTGAATACAAGGCGCCAACCTCCTATGTCGCCTCGCTGGTTCCCTACCTGGAGTTAACGGATTTTATCGATTCATCCTATGAAATCGTAAAAGAGGTTTCCCCCTACCAAATTTTGAGAAGGAAGCAGGCACCGGGCTAATTGTGATAAAAGCCGGATTGAAAAAGCTCTTCGCGGGAGAGGGCTTCAAGAGCTTGCAATTGAGATTCCGATAAGGCCGGCGATTCTGAGGCGCGGATGTGTTCTCTCACGTGATCTTCGGTTTTTGCGCCCGGGATGACGACCGACACACCATTTTGCGCGAGGACAAACTCCAATGCGGCCTGGGCAAGCGAAACTTTTGTGTCCTTGATAATCTGTTTGATTTCCTCGAGCTTCTTTAAGTCCTGGGCCATCTTCTCCGGTTTCCAGCGGCGGCGGTGATCGCCCTTCTTAAATTCATGTCCCGCACCGTACTTGCCCGTAAGCATTCCGCAATTGAGCGGCTCGCGCGCGATAATTCCTACGCCCGCGTCCTTCGCCCTCGGCAGAAGTTCCGGCATCGGCCGTTGATCCATGATATTTAAAATAAGTTGAATGACAGCGGCCCTGCCGCTTGCCAAAACGGCTTCGCCGTCATCTACCGTGTGAATGGAAATGCCGTAGGTGCGGATTTTGCCTTCCTTGACCAGCTCATCGAGAACGGCGTAAAAGCGGCCTTCTTTGAGCTGCTCAAGCGAGGGATTATGCATTTGATACACGTCGATGTAATCAGTTTTAAGCCGCTTGAGCGATTCGCAGACGGCGAACCGGATGTACTCGGCATCAAACGCTTTCTTCGTGCCGCCGTGATAAAAATCCCAGCCTGCTTTTGTCGCGATGAAAACCTTGTCGCGTTTGCCTTTAAGCGCTTCTCCGATTAACTGCTCGCTCCGCCCTTCGCCGTAAATGTCGGCCGTGTCAAAAAACGTAATGCCGTGATCAAAGGCAAATTTGACCGCCCGGAGAGATACGCGGTCATCGGTCGGCCCGTAACTATTTCCCCCGATGGCCCAGCCGCCGAATCCGATTTCGGAAACCTGAAGTCCCGTTTTCCCCAGTGTTCTATGTTTCATCTCATTTTCGTCATTCCCGCCGCGCCAACCGCGCGGGGCGACGCAGCCCCTCGTAATCACCGCTCTGTCTTAGATTAATAAAGACTGCACTTCAACTTCATTTAAATTTGCAGCCGTAATCTTGTCAACTTCATGCGGCCTGCCGCTTCGGTGATATTCCACTTCGACAGGACCGCCGCCGCGATGGCGGGAATAATATTTGAGCAGACCCGCGGCCAGCGCCAATGTTTCCCGGCTGGGCTGACCGCATTTCAAGAGCACGGTCGGGCCGCGCCGGCCGGGCAATTCCATAATCGTGTCCGAATCGAAGGAAAACCGGCGGAGGATTTCGTTTTCCTCCTCATTGCGCCCGAGAATGGCCTTGCATTCGGACGAAATGCGGAAGTGCCTTCCCCATTTCAATGTGACGGCCTCTCTAAAATTCTGGTATCCGTGTTCGAGAAGGTCCGCCATTTTCCTTGAAAAATGTTCCTCCGTTAGCTGGCAGCCGCCGGCCGGCGCGGGATAATCATGAACGCCGTTCTCAGCCGCCAGAGCCATCTGTTCTTTTCGGCCGCGGCCCGAAATAGACAGAAGTTTCCCGCGGTCAATCAAACCTTCCAGCTCCGGAACGGTCGGCTCCAAAAGTTTTGCCGAAAGCGGCCGGAGGAGCCGCCCCTTAAGCCCGGTTTGTTCTTCAATAATGGCCAAGCTGCGTTTCATCTGCGACATGGGCCTCTGGCCGAGCACTTCACCGGTAAACACAAAATCCGCGCCGATCTGCTCCATATACCGCCGAGCGCGGCTGAACATGTGAATGCGGCAGTCCACGCAAGGATTTAGCGCGCGGCCCCGCCCGTACTTCGGATTTTTGACCATTTCAAGGTAGGATTCATCGAGCTGAAGCACCATGAATTTTATTCCGAGCGCGCGCGCCACCTCAAACGCCTGATCCTTGCTGCAGCAGCCCCAGGGCAGCGCAAAGCAAAGGCCGTAAACCTCCACACCCAGATCCCGTACCACCAGCGCGGCAATCGTGCTGTCCAGCCCGCCGGAAAGCAGGCCGACGGCGCGCGGTCTTGTTTTCTTAATCGCCGGTTCAAAGCGAATCTGATCAATGGTAGGCAGAGGAACCAGGCAGGCTTCCATACATTACACGCTTAAAGAGAACTGCAGCTGGGATTGGAAAGAATAAAGGGTGTCGCGCTGGACGGGCGTTTTTCCGCGGCCGAGGATCGCGGAATGAAACGTATCAAGGCTTGTGTACTCGCCGTTCCGTCCGCCCGCTTCCCGGGTGATGTTTTCAAAATAAAGGGTGCCGCCCATATCGTTCGCGCCGACTTCAAGGGATCCGAGGGCGCTGTCGAACCCGAGTTTCACCCAGCTTGTCTGGACATTCCGGATCGTATTTGAAAAATAAAGCCGGGCCAGCGCAATCATTTTGTACGCGTATTCGATGCGGTTCATGGCTGGCGTTCTCCGACCGAGGCGCGTTTTGTCCGGCATAAAAAGCAGCAGGATGAATTCCGTAAATCCGCCCGTCTGCTTCTGGAGTGTGCGCACGTGACCCAAATGGTTAACGACATGCACCGGCTCTTCGACATGCCCGAAAAGAATGGTGGCCGTCGAGCGGATGCCCATCTCATGAGCCGTTCCGATGATTTCAAGCCACTGGTCCGTTGTAATTTTTGTGGGGCAGATTTTCCGGCGGACTTCGTCGTCCAGAATTTCTGCCGCCGTGCCGCACATCGAATCCATGCCCGCGGCCCGGCATTCGAGAATCGTGTCCCGGTAGGACATTCCGTTTTTGCGGGCGTAGAAATGAATCTCCTCCGGCGAAAAGGCATGCATGTGAATCTCGGGCCGGCGCTGTTTTATGGCCCGGAGCAGTTTAAGTACGTCCTCAAACTTAACCACATCGCTCAACCCGCCCTGAAATGTGATCTCCGAAATCGTTTCTTTGCCGATACGATTCCAAACATCTTCCTCGCTCAAAATATACGTGTCCTTGGCGTACCGGCTCTTGCCGAATTCGCAGAAACTGCAGAAGTATTCGCAGATATTGGTGTAGTTCATATTCATGTTGTGAATGAAGCTGACGCGGCTTTGATTCAGGCGCAGATTGAGCTCATTAGCAGTCTGGTACACAAGCGCTAAATCCTCGCCGGACAGACCGAGAATCTCAAGAGCGGTATCGTTGCCCAGCTCTCCGCCGTCCAAAACGGCCTGCAGTGCGGTTTCCAAACTCATACTTTTTCCGCCTGATTCAATTCGAAATCGGAAGGCGCCAGTTCGTAACCTGCGCTTCTCACCAGATCCCTGTCCTTTTCCACTTCCCCGGCCGGTGTCGTAAGGTATCCCCCGATAATCAGCCCGTTTGCTCCGGCCAGAACCGCATCAAGCTGCAGATCGCCCAAATTCACCTCGCGGCCGCCGGCCAGCTCCAGAATTACTTTCGGCAGGATGAACCGGAAAACCGCAATGGTTTTGATCAATTCAAGCGGTTCTATTTTTGGCCGGCCTTCAAGCGGCGTGCCCTCGCGCGGATTCAGGAAATTAATCGGGACAACTGTCGGTTCAACTTCGGTCAACTGCAGAGCCAGTTGAATCCGGTCTTCCCGCGATTCGCCCATGCCGATAATTCCGCCGCAGCAGATTTCAAGGCCCGCTTCCTTAAGCACATTAAGTGTATTCAAACGGTCGTCATAAGAATGCGTGGTAACAATTTTCGGATAGAACTCGCGCGAGGACTGCAAATTATGGTTCACACGGCGCACGCCGATCTCACGCAGCCGCTCTGCGCGCTTCCGGTCAAGGAATCCGATAGAGCAATCCAGGTCAATATCCACGCGCTGCCGGACGTAACTGAGCGTCTCGCAGATCTGCTCAAAATCCCGGTCGCTTAGCTGATCGCCGCTACAGACGAGGCAGTAACTGTCCGCGCCGTTTGCTTTCATGAGTTCGGCGCGACTTAGCGCCGTTTCCTTATCCACAAGCGGATAAGTGCTGACGCCGGTTTCAAAATGAATGGACTGGGAGCAAAATCCGCAGTCCTCCGTGCACATGCCGCTCTTCGCGTTAATTAACGAGCAAAGATCAAATTTGCCCTTGCTGAAACGCCGGGTGATCTCCAGCGCGGCCTGCGTCAAATCTTGAATGTCTTCCCGGTCTTCGAGGTGGATCAAAAAACGCGCTTCCTCCCGGCTGACACGTTCCCCCCTTAAAACTTTCGACTTTATCTCCCGAATCCTTTCAATGTTTGTCATTTCGCCTGCTTTCACTATGCGTATTGCGTGGAATAAGAGCTGTCGACCTCGCAGGGCTCAAATCCCGCTTCTTTAATGAGCCTCACGATTTCCTTTCTCGTGGTCTCTACGGGAGAACTTGCGCCCGCGTCGTGCATGATTTTCTCGTTAATATTGGTTCCGGCAAAATCATCCACACCAAAATAAAGTGAGACCTGCGCCATCTTCATTCCCAGCGTAGTCCAGTAAGCCTTGATATGCGGAACGTTATCCATAAGAAGACGCGCTACGGCAAAATTTTTAAGATCGAGCATCCCGTCCGTCGGGCTGATATGGTCGAGCTTTGTATTCTTCGGATGAAATGCCAGGGGCACGAACGAACGGAACCCGCCCGTTTCATCCTGAAGATCACGGATCATAATCATGTGCTCGACACGGTCCTCCGGACCTTCGACATGCCCGTAAAGCATCGTGGCATTCGTCACCAAACCGACTTCGTGCGCTTCGCGGTGAATATCGATCCATTCCTTCCCCGTAATTTTCTGCGGGCAGATTTTTTTCCTGACGCGCTCACCGAGGATTTCCGCGCCCCCGCCCGGAAGGCTGTCCAGGCCGCGCCGCTTGAGCTCCAGAAGGCATTCGCGGATGGACATTTTTCCCATTTTCGCCAGAAAATCTATCTCAACCGCCGTAAACGCCTTTACAAAAAGTGATGGGCTGGCTTCTTTGATCACCGAAACGATGCCGGCAAAATAATCGAAGGAAAGCTTTTCATAAAGCCCGCCCACAATATGCACTTCATGCACGTTGAAACGCTCGACCGCCTCCCGCACGCGCTGGCCGATTTCTTCGAGGCTGATCACGTAAGCGTCCGGGGCGTCCTCCGGCCGGGCAAAGGCGCAGAAATAACAGCCCACGTCGCAGATATTGGTCGGGTTAATGTATAAATTGTTGGAGAAGTAAACGGTTTTACCGAACTGTTTTTCCTTGGCTTCAAGCGCAAGCTGGCCGAGGGTCACAATGTCGTTTGAACGGTAGAGCCGGACGCCATCCTCGGAATTCAGCCGCTCGCCGTGGGCAAGCTTCTCCCAGATAATTTCAAGATTCGGATCGGAATAAAGCAAACTCATTAAACGTTCTTTCCCTGCTTGTCCGCAACGGCTGATTTGCGTCTGTTGATTTCTTCGAAAAGCGCATCGACGATCTCTTTTTCAGAAACGGTTTTAATCTGCTTTCCGTTTTCGTAGATCATTCCTTTTTCCTTGCCGCCCGTCACGCCGAAATCGGCTTCCCCGGCCTCGCCCGGGCCGTTCACCGCGCAGCCCAAAATGGATATCGTGAGAGGTTCTTTCATGGAAAGCGCCCTCTGCTCGACTTCATCGGCCATTTTAAACACGTCCACTTCGGCGCGGCCGCAGCTTGGGCAGGAAATAACGCGCGCCTGCATTTTCCGGAGGCCCAGGAATTCGAGGAGAAAGCGGCCGACTTTTACTTCTTCCACCGATTCCGCGGTGAGCGAAATGCGAATGGTGTCGCCGATTCCCTCCCGGAGAAGCGTGCCGAGCGCAAGCGTCGAAGCCACGGTGCCGCGGAGAAGCGTTCCGGATTCCGTTACGCCCAAATGGAGGGGATAATTCGAACGCGCGCTCATCAGCTGGTACGCTTTAATGGTTGTGCCCGGATCGGAGGCTTTCAAAGAAATGACGATATCGTGAAAATTGAGGCGTTCGAGAATTTTAATGTGCCGCTCCGCGCTTTCCACAAGCGCTTCGGGTGTGGGGTGGCCGTGTTTCGCCAAAATATCTTTCTCAAGTGAACCACCGTTTACTCCGATGCGGATCGGCACGCCACAGGCTTTGGTTTTCTCGACAACCATGCGGATCCGGTCCTCCGTCCCGATATTGCCCGGATTCAAACGCAGTTTGGAAATGCCCTGATCCAGCGCGATCAGCGCAAGGCGGTAATGATAATGAATGTCGGCCACCAGCGGAATATGAATGCGCTTTATGATGGCGTTAAGCGCCCTTGCATCTTCCTCGTGTGGAACAGCAACACGCACAATTTCACAACCGGCTTCTTCTAATTGAAGAATCTGCTTAACGGTCGCCTCGACATCCGCAGTCGTTGTGGTCGTCATGGACTGCAAACGGACGGGCGCGTCCCCGCCCAAAGTGAGCGGCCCGATGCGGACCTGCCTTGTTTTCTTGCGTTCGGTCGTGATCACTTTGCCCCCGCCGCCACTTGAGAGCCGCCCGCATTGTATTCTTCCACGAGGCGGTTTAAATGCATTGAGCAGAATTTTGGGCCGCACATCGAACAAAATTCGGCGGATTTGAAATATTCGGCCGGCAATGTCTCATCATGCATGGCCTGTGCCGTTTCCGGGTCCATCGAAAGCGCAAACTGCTTCTTCCAGTCAAATGCGTAACGCGCGCGGCTGAGCTCATCATCCCAGTCGCGGGCGCCGGGACGGTTCCGCGCGACATCGGCAGCGTGAGCCGCGATTTTGTAGGCAATGACACCTTGATGCACGTCGGCTTCGTTCGGCAAGCCCAAATGTTCTTTAGGTGTTACGTAACAAAGCAGAGCCGCGCCGGCCGTGCCTGCCGCCGTTGCGCCGATGGCGGAAGTAATGTGATCGTACCCCGGAGCAACGTCGGTCACAAGCGGGCCCAAAACATAAAACGGCGCGCCGTGGCATTCTTCGATTTGCCGCTCGACATTGTACGCAACCAAATGAAACGGGACATGCCCGGGGCCTTCGATCATGACCTGAACATCCTCTTCCCAGGCTCTTAGCGTCAGCTCACCGAGCGTTTTCAGTTCGGCAAATTGCGCTTCGTCGTTGGCGTCGGCCAGGCAACCGGGCCTGAGGCCGTCGCCCAGACTCAGCGTCAAATCGTAACGCTTACAAATATCAAGAAGCCTGTCGAATTGCTCGTACAAAGGATTTTGCTTGTGATGAACCGCCATCCATGCCGCGTGAAGCGAACCGCCGCGGCTCACGATGCCCGTAATGCGTTTGGCGGTCAGAGGCAAATGCTGGAGAAGAACACCGCAATGCACGGTAACATAATCCACGCCCTGCTTGGCCTGATATTCGATCACTTCAAAGAGAAGATCGGGCGTGACATCTTCCGGCTTTTTGACTTTCTGAACGGCCTGGTAAATCGGAACGGTCCCGATCGGAACGGGGCTTGCATCGACAATGGCCCGGCGGATTTCGTTTATGTTGCCGCCGGTGGAAAGGTCCATGCAGGTGTCGGCACCAAATTTCACGGCGCGTTTGAGTTTCTCCAATTCTTTTTCAATATTGGACGTCACGGCAGAATTGCCGATGTTGGCATTAATCTTACAGCGCGCGTTTATGCCGATACCGGTGGGGCGAAGGCTTGTGTGGTTAATATTGGCCGGAATAATCATACGCCCCGAGGCTACCTCCGCGCGAATAAACTCTGCGCCGAGGCGCTCTCGCTCGGCCACGAAGACCATTTCCTCGGTAATGATTCCCTTCCGGGCATAATGCATCTGGGTGACATTTTCCCGGCCTCGGCGGGGGGCTACCCAAGCTTCTCGGGAAAACTTCTGCTTGGGCCAAAGCGATTGGATGGGGAAGACTTCGTGTTCGCCGCGGTGCGGATGGCCTTGATCATGATGGTGGCCCGCGCCGTTATGACCGTTTGAATCGTGTTCACAGCATGACATATCAAGTCCTCCAATAAACTTTCTTAGGGCCGACCAGCGGCCAAAAACCCGACCGAGCTCGCATAAACGGGCGGAGATCGGGAATATTTTTAAGGAAGTGATTATTATACTTAATATTAGTGAAGTGACAAGCGCGGTCTAAGATGCCGCATCACGAACGGGTCCTTCTTTCTCTTCTAAATGGCTTCCGCGATTTTCTTAAACTCGGCTTTACCTACATGTACATACTCGCTCTTTACAAGCAGTACAGGTAATAACTTTCCGGCGGAATCGTGCCGATTGCGAAAGGAAGCGGCCCCCAGATGTCGGAATAAAAACCCGCTCCAACACCATGATGCATTGTGGTAACCCACGGAAATGAGTTGAATTCCATCTTGTCGCACAAAGCGAATGTGTCCGGAGGCAAAGGAAACCTGTTTGTATTGTTCCCCGGAATCACCACGATTTCCCCATCCGCCGGCGTTTTATCGTTCTTATCCATGGCTTTAAATCCATTCTTTTCCATATAATACTGGAACCCCCAGTGCCCCTGGAAAAGAACGTTGCCGGTATACGGATGATGCTTTCTGTAAATTGCGCCTGCGGCATCCCGGCCCGTATCCGCAAACCGGCGGTCAGCAAGAGCCAGAACAAACGAAAAAAGTATCCCGCAAAGAACAAGCAGCGGCAATTTTGATCTTGTTTTACCTGAGGCGGTGAAATCTTCAATTTGCCTGGCTGCCAGTATGCAAACGGGAGGCACGAGCGGCAATAAAGACCTTCCATTAATTGACCAATTAAAAAACGCGGCAAAAGCAAAAGTAATCACAATCCAAACATTTAGCAAGACTAAAAAGGGGTCACGCCTATTGCTCCAAGCTGCCTTTGATGAAATCAGCAACACAAGTATTCCGGTAAAGACAAAAATAAGAAATTGGAAAACTTGCGGCTGTCCCAAGTTTAAGAAAGAATCAAAGGAATACAAACCGGCCGTTTTGATGCAGAAAACGGAAACAAGCGTTAAAAAAAATATTCTGAAAGATGCCGCCAGATCATCTTTATTCAATAAATGCCGCGCAACAAACAGGACCGTAATCAAACAACCCCCCAAAAACGATAGCCCGGTAAGATACCTTTCGAGTACCTCAAATCCGTAATATCTTCTATTGAAATGAGTGTAGCCCGCGGCGTTATATAACAGACTGCCGCCGTAAATTTTCGTGGTCTTCAGATGATACCCCATGAGCAATGCAACCGGTATCAAGAGGTACACCATCGCAGAACACGCTTCGGTGCGCTTTCTGAGGACCGTATACAAGGCAAGCATCGGAATGAGAACTATTCCATAATATTTCGTCAGCGCGCACAATCCGGCAAGGAAGGATGCCGTCAATAAACTGAGATTTTCATTCTTGACCAATCCTCTGTCCCACAATGCTACCGCCCATACAAAAAAAGCAAGCATTGTAATATCGCACATAACCGAAGTGCTTGAGACGAGAAAAACCGGCATGGCCAATACCAGGGCTCCCGCCAGGAAAGGCTTAGAACAAACCCTGCGGGCAAGATAATACGTGCCCAAAACCACTCCGAGGCTGGGCAGAATAAAAATGAGATGCAGCGCTTTCTCGCCGAAGCCCAGGAAATGCGCAGCAAAGGAAATGAAGTAAGCGGCAAGAGGCGGGTTTTGAATGACTTCCCATGCCCGCATTTTTTCTCCGTACCAATTGAGCTTAAACCCGTAAGGGTCACCGGGGTGCAAATGTATCCGTTCTGCAGCCCAAATGAACAGCGGATCGTCGATATGAAACGCCTTATCCGCAAAGGGGATTAATAACGCCGCTGTCAAAACCGAAAGCAGGAACAAACCAAACAAACCAAAACAGTTCTCGAGGGGACAGTTCTGAAAGAAGCGTGCCTCTTTCCAAGCCGTTTTCATTCTCAACGATCAAGTCCCGTACTTGCCATATGTTCGTTACAATTTCGAGTGGGTCCCGTCGCAGAAAGGTTTTTTGGCGGATTCTTTACAGCCGCACCAGGCCACTTTTTTCTTGGCATCAATCGTCACGCGGACCGGCTGCATGCCGGTATTTTTCCTGGCATGGGAACCGTCGCAGAATGGCTGCTTTTCCGACTCCCCGCACGCGCACCAGGCGTAATTTCCCGGCTTCATTTCCATGACAAACGGCGCATTCCTTTTTGTGCTCATACCGTGCTCCTTTCCGTTAATGAAGCGGTACCATTTCTAAAAGTGTCACGTTCACTATCGAGCCCGGCACCGCCTGAAACGGTACCTTTACAAATGTTAAATTAATCCTGAAGACGGATGTCGAGAAAGTTTTTGAGCTTGCGGCAGCGCGTGGGGTGGCGGAGTTTGCGGAGGGCCTTGGCCTCAATTTGCCGGACGCGTTCGCGCGTGACGCCGAAAATCTGGCCGACTTCTTCAAGGGTGCGCGGATAGCCGTCGCCGATGCCGAACCGGAGCCGGAGCACTTTCTCTTCCCGTTCCGTCAACGTGCTCAGCACGGTGTCCATTTGCTCCTTCAGCATCGTGTAGGCCGTCGCATTGGCAGGGGAAATGGCCGACTTGTCTTCGATAAAATCTCCAAAACTGGTGTCGCCCTCATCGCCGATGGGCGTCTGGAGACTGATGGGCTCCTGGGCAATTTTCAGAATGCCCTTCACCTTTTCCACGGGCATTTTCATGACCTTGGCCACTTCTTCAGGCGTCGGCTCGCGGCCCGTCTCCTGGACCAGGTGCCTCTGCGCGCGGAAAAACTTGTTGATCGTTTCGATCATATGCACGGGAATGCGGATCGTGCGCGCCTGATCGGCGATCGAGCGCGTGATGGCCTGCCGGATCCACCAGGTCGCGTAAGTGGAAAATTTATAGCCGCGCTTATATTCAAACTTGTCCACCGCTTTCATCAGGCCAATGTTTCCCTCTTGAATCAAATCGAGAAAGGAAAGGCCGCGGTTTGTGTATTTCTTGGCAATACTCACCACCAAACGCAAATTGGCCGCGACCAGATCTTTCTTGGCGCGCGAGACTTCCCTTTCCCGGCGGATAATAATGGTCATCTGCTCGCGGACCTTTTTCTCCGGATCGCTCAGTTCGGACTGCAGTCTCCGGATGCGCTGGCGCCTGTCCAGGGGTTCCTGAGATTCTTCAGACGCTTCCTCTCGCGGAGCGTAGGCGGGTGGAGGAACGGGCCGGGCAGCGTCCGGTTCCCTGCGCAAACGGTCAAGCTCGCCCAGTTTCCCGCGGATGCTCTGGATAATTTCCTCGACGATTTCGATGCTTAAATTAAACTGCATGAGAAGATTGACAAGATCCGCATTTTTCCGCGCACCTTTCAATTTTTTTATGAGCAGTTTCATTTTCTCTTTATTGACAACGGCGTGGGGCTCAACATCAGACTCGGTCATGTCCTCGATCTTCACTTCGTCCGTGACAATCCGCGTCGCAATGCGCAGCACTTCTATGCGGGATGCCCTCGTTTCGTACACGGCGATCTTCAGCTTGTCCTCGGCTTCCTCGATCCGCTTGGCCAGACGGATCTCCTCGTCGCGCGTAAGCAGAGGAATCTGGCCCATTTGCCGGAGATACATCCGGACGGGATCATCCATCCGGAGCTGACGCTCATAATCCTCTTCATCTTCGGCCTCCGCCTTGCCGGCGGCAGCACCGGTTTTCTTTTCCCCGGACGCCCGCTTGGCTGCCATCATCTCTTCGGCACGGGCCAGTGAACGGGCGGGGTAGCCGCCCATGATTTCGATCTGGTTCTCGGCTAAAAAGGAAATGACTTCTTCGATCTTTTCGGAAGAGAGGATTTCCGGCGGAAGTTCCGTGTTGACTTGATCGTAGGTGAGAAATCCCTGACGCTTACCCAGGTTAAGAAGCTTGTTGATCGCGGATTGAAGCGCGTTTTTGGCGACCAAAGCGCCGTTCCGTTTACTCCGCCTGGCGCGGCCCCGTTTGGGCAAGCGGCGGTCGGGCGCCCGGTCCGACGGAACCGCGCGGCCGGCGCGGAGCCGTGGAGAAATTTTCTTTATCCTGGACTTATGCCTGGACGGACGGTCAGCTCTTGTTTTCACCAAGTTTCCTCCAATTCATTTTCGTCATTCCCGCTTACGCGTGGGATGACAACCGTTATCTATGCTGAAGCCGCGTCAATTCCTGGAATTCCCGCACCAGCGCCGCAACCTGATCGTGATCACCCTTCATCTCGGCTTCACGAATCTTCCGCCTGATTTCGGATGCCCGGTCCTGGCGCAATTTCTGCTTGAGCTGTTGAATGCAATGCTCAAGCGCCCTGTTTTTTTCTTCTAATGAAAGATGCGCGTAAAGATGCGCACTGAGATACGATTTCAATGCCGGACTGATATCCCAGTGAAGCACAGCGCGGGCAGAGACAGACTGGTTTTCTGCTAAACGCGCCTGAATGCGGTCAAAAACCTCCGCAACTTCACGGCTAAGAAAATCATTTCCTGAGAGGACGTCACGGGCTTGGTGAGCCAGCGCCTCGTCTTCTGCGATCAAGCTAATGATCGCGTATTCCGCCTGAAACGGATTTTTCGACAGAGGCGTCGAAGGAGTCTCTTCTTCAGGTTCATTCGCCTTAAAGCGAGCGGATAGTTTATCATGAACTTTCGCAAGCTCAAGCTGAATTGATTGTTCGTCCACGCCCAAAACGACGGAAAGCTGCTTTACGTAACGATCGACCAGCACAGCATTTGGGATCATGGCCAGCGTGCTTACCATTTCGGTGGTGATCGTCATGAGGCCGCGTGCCTCGCGGTGATTATGGCGCTTCATCAAGAGCTTCAGTTTAAAAGAAAATATGTCCTCACCGGCCTGAACCAGTCTCTTAAACTCTTCACCGCCCCTGTCCCGCACAAAATCATCGGGATCAAACCCGGCAGGCATGGCCACCACCTTTACACTCATACCCTCAACCAGGAAAACCTCAAGACCGCGAAGCGCAGCGTCCTCGCCCGCGCGGTCGCCGTCAAACACCAGCACGATTTCCTTTACGTACCTCTTGAGAATCCGCGCATGCTCTTCGGTAAGCGCCGTCCCCAGCGTCCCGACGGCATTGCGCACGCCGGCCGCGTGAAGCCGCATAACGTCGAGATAACCTTCAACAACAATCAAGAAGGGATCATCGCGGTCAACGTACCGCTTGGCCCTGTGGAGCGCATAGAGCTCCCGGCGCTTCTTAAAAATGTCGGACTCCGGCGAATTGATGTATTTCGGCAATTCATCGTTCATCACCCTGCCGCCAAACCCAACGATTTTCCCCTGCGCGTTGGCGATCGGAAACATCACGCGCCCGCGGAAAAGATCGATCACATTTCCGTACTGCGACCGCGTGACCAGGCCGCTTGCCAAAACATCTTCTTCCGGAACACCTTTCTTTCGAAGCCCTTCAAACAGCTTGCGCTGGGAAGGCGGTGCAAATCCGACGCCGAATTCCTCCAGGATTTTCGGATCAAACTGCCGTGACGCCATATATTCACGGGCTGGTTTCCCCTGCACGTCGTCGCTGTAATGGGCACGGAAAAACCGCACGGCCAGTTCGTAGATCTGGAGCAATTTCTCGCGCCGCGAAGTGCTTTGCGCCTCCCCGGGCGATGCCTCGGGCAAATCAATACCGGCCTTCCCGGCCAGATGCCGGAGCGCCTCTACGAAATTCAGTCCGTCAATCCGCATAAGGAAATCAAACACGTCGCCACCGATACTGCAGCCAAAGCAATGATAGGTCTGGCGGTCGGGGCTTACGATAAAGGAGGGGGTCTTCTCTTTATGAAACGGGCAGCAGGCCTTGAAGTTCCGGCCCGCCCTTTTCAGCTGGACATATTCCTGGATGACGGAAACGATGTCCGACGCCTGCTGGACCTGTTCGATTGTTTGTTCATCAAAAAATGCCATCTGTGTTTAGCCAATGCGAAAATTTGTCACCCCCGCGCAAGCGGGGGTCTAGTAACTGGTAACTGGATTCCCGCTTCCGCGGGAATGACATTTTACTTTTTGGATACGAACGGATTACCTTTTACGTAAAAGCGGTAGAGCAAATTTTTTCCGCGGCTTATGCCGACGCGTCTGGATGCCTTAATCGTCAAAATATCCGGCAAAACTGGATTCTCTTCAAACCGAAGCAGCCCGCCGGTCATGTCCCAGCCATTTTGATCCTTGGTAATCCCAAAAGCCTGCGTCAGCTTCCCAGGCCCCGATGTCAGTGCTTCAAGCCGGCTTTCGCGACGCCCCTTTCTCATTACTTCAATTCCTTCAAGCGGCTCGAGCGCCCGTATCAACACGGCGCCGGCCGCACCGGCTTCGCGCGTGACCACGTTCAGGAGATAGCAGCTCCCGTAATTGAGATACACGTAGCTGATGCCCGCACGGCCGAACATGATGCCGTTTCGCGGTGTTTTTCCCCGGTAAGCGTGCGATGCCGGATCTTCGGAACCAAAATAGGCTTCCGTTTCAACAACCATTCCGCTGAGGCGCGTGCCGCCCTGTTCAAAAACCAGAACTTGTCCGACAAGTTCAACCGCCACCACATCGCTGTCGCGGGCAAAAAAGTCGATTCCAAGCGCCGCCAAATCAACCTCAGCCTATTCTGCTGAAGAGCGCCAGCCGGTCAAAGAAGCGGAGCGTCTCGTTGTGAACGATTTGGGGAAAAGCAATTGAAAACCGGCCGGTCCTGGACCGCTCGACATAGGCCTCGTGAATATACGGAGAACGGAAAAGCACCAGCGTCAGGCTGATCATGGACATGAGCATGACGTACCTAAGCATGCCCAGAACCATCCCGCCTCCTTTGGCCAGCAGGGGCGAAAACTGAAGTGTCACCGCCTTGCTGATCAATCCAAGCGCAAATTTAAGCGGCAGCAGCGTAAAAAGGCAAAGCCCAAAAAAAAGAAATCCTTGAATCAAATGTGCGGGCATGGCAACTTTTGTCGAAAGCCATTCAGCCCACCGCAGGCTAAACTGCATGCCCACCATCAGGGCCGCGTAAATTTCGGTCAAGAGACCGATTTCTTTCGTAAGCCCGTTCTGAAAACCCCGGTAAAACCCGAATACAAGCATCAAGCCCAGCGCAATGTCAACGATGCCGAACCCCCGCCACCAAAAATAAGCCATAATTCGATCCATCATAAATTTTCGCACTCCAAATAGGTTTAGTTCAGATTGAGCCGATTAATGAAGCAATCAACAAATCCGAACGAACCGCCTTCACGGAAGAATTTACAATCTCTCCGAGCAACGGCAAACGGCTCTCTGCAGCAATAGGCAAATAATTGGACGTAATACCTTTCACCGTTTCCGTTTCCTCGTCAAACTCCTCGACCAAAAACGTTACCTGCCTGCCTAGATATTCACGCATACCCGCCTGCCGCATGTCCACGCCTAAATTTAAAATTCTTTTCATCCGCTGTTTGACGATATCTTTGGGCAGCTGATCCAGAAAGCCATTGGCTTTCGTACCGCTCCGAGGGCTGTATGGAAACGCATGAATCTTAAGCGGTTTCAGGTACTTGAGCGCCTCGAGGGTTTCGTTAAAATCGGATTCGGATTCTCCCGGAAAGCCAGCCATGCAGTCGAGCGTCAGTTGAAACTCAGGAACGGCGCGGCGGAGTTTTTCGACGCGCTCAAAATACTCTTCACGCTCATACCCCCTTTTCATGAGCGCCAGAATGCGGTTCGAACCGCTTTGCAGAGGAATGTGCAGATGGGAACAGCATTTCGGCTCCCCCGCCAGAAACTCGATCAACCCATCGCTGATATCGTAGGGATTGATGGAGCTTAATCGCAGGCGCTTAAGGCCTTCCAAATGCACAAGCCGCCGCATTAAATCCACAAGCGCCCCGTTTTTGGGTGCATCTTTTCCGTAAGCGCCCAGTTGGATACCAGTCAGAAC
Organism: Candidatus Omnitrophota bacterium; assembly: GCA_016206925.1. GTDB lineage: Bacteria > Omnitrophota > Omnitrophia > Omnitrophales > JACQQS01 > JACQQS01. The sequence goes on along the minus strand of JACQQS010000014.1, from coordinate 11,365 downwards.
GATTTCCCGATAGCCTGCCGCGAGCACGCGCCGGGCTTCTTGAATAATCGAATCTGCCGGCCGGCTGCGAAGCCCGCCGCGCACGATCACCACCTTGCAAAACGTGCATGCCTTGTTGCATCCATCCTGGATTTTGATAAACGCCCGCGCGCGGCCGGGAAACCGGGAAATGCCCCGCTCCAAATTAAGTTCTTTTCTCTGCATGGAATGAGCATCGCTCGACTCGCTCAGCCAATGATCCACGTAATCCAGCAGTCTTGATTTCTCACGTTGCCCAACAACCGCATGCACACCTAAAATTTTTCGAATAGTCTCCTTATCCCGTTCCGCATAACAACCGGTGGCAATGATCCGGGCCGCGGGGAAAGACCGGTTTAATTTTCTAATTTCGTAACGTGATTTTCGGTCAGCTTCTCCGGTCACAGTGCAGGTATTCACGATCACAAGATCGCAGGACTCATTCGTACCGGCTTCACGCAGACCGCGCCCTTCCAGCTGCTCGCGGATCACCTGGCCTTCGTATTGATTCACCTTGCAGCCGAGATTCTTGACCAAAAAAGTTTTCAATCGATACCTGTGTCATTCCCGCGAAAGCAGGGGCGACAGACGCGCCAATCACTTTCTAACAAATAGCGGAACAAGCTCACAATGCTCACAAAAGCTGTTTCCGTTTTGAGCACGCACCTGTAGAGTGAAAAAATACAGGCACCTTTTGCCTGCGCTTCGCCGATTTCTTTCTCCGAAAATCCGCCTTCCGGTCCGATTAAAATTAAAACTGACCTGCGGTCATTGCGAGACAGCGTTCTCTGTGAGGCCGGCGCAATGACGCTTTTGAAATCAATCGGTTCGGCACCCGGATGCGCCAAGAAAATGTTGCCGAATTCATTTCTGCGCTCCAAAACTTTTTCAAAATTTTCGGGCAATCCGATCTTCGTTACCGCGTTACCGGACTGTTTCGAAGCTTCAACGGCGATGCGATGCCAGCGTTCCGTCACCCGTTTAAGCGCAGATTCTGCAATGCGGACCTGTGTTCGCGAGGTAATCAAAGGAATGAGAAATTCTACCCCAAGCTCGCCTGCTTTTTGAACAAGGCTGTCCATTATACCTCTCTGCGGTATGGCTTGCGCTACGATAATATGGAAATTTTTCTGCGTCCCGGCCGGAGGCGTCACCAGAGTGACTTCAACCAAGCCGCTTGGAAGAACAGCAGAAACGACAGCTCCAGCCTGCCTGCCCGATTCATCCGCAATTGAACAGGGGTCGCCAGACTTCAACCTTAGAACGTGCTGGAGGTGGTGGGAATCGTTTGCGTTTAACAACACCTTGCCCGGCCACGCTAAGTCTTTGACAAGAAATCTTTTGGGTTTCTTCGGCATAAGCGCTGATAAAAAACCCCATCGTTCCGGAACAATGGGGTTTACAAATGGAAAAATATTTCTGAAGTCAGCCTAAGATATGAAACCAAAACAAATTAACGAAAGGCTGTTCGAAGTGAATTACTTGACGCGCTGCTTTAAGATCAAACCGGGCTTAAACACAACCACCCGCTTCTCAGGCACGGAAACTTCCTGGCCCGTTCTGGGATTTCTTCCGATTCTGCCGCGCCGGCTCTTCACCTTAAAGACACCAAAGTTTCTAAGTTCAACGGTTTCATTGCGTTCCAAACTTTCAACAATCGTATCCAGCGTGCGTTGAACGATCTTTTTGACATCGATCTGTGTCAGATTGGTGTCATTGGAAACTTTCATCACGATGTCTTTCTTAGTCATTGGTAACCTCCTTAACTCGATGTAACTAATGACGGGACAAGAGAATAACAAAACACGAAAATCGCGTCAAGCAGAATTATCTCTAAGTATCGAAGCCAAAGGAAGTTAAGAACAAATGGAAACGAGCAGAAGTAAATTATCAAAACGAAAGCGCACTCTAAGTCATTATCTGTACAGCAGTTGTACCGAGAAGGTCCCTTATCTTTCGGAAGAATTCTTCATTTGCTTCCACACGGAAATCATCGCCGGGTTTCATTACATGGTGCTCTCCGCCCGGACCGGTGAAGTTAAGTTCTACGGGCGTGCTGCCCTGATGCTTTTCAAAAATCTCTTTCAGCTTTTCAAGGGTATCCTGATCCAGCCCGACCGTGGAAAGATCAATGGAAATCACTTTGGTGAGCCGCTCGCGCACATCCTGGATGGGAGTCAACTCCGTCGCGATGATTTTCGGCACGTCATCCCTTTTGTTCACTGAACCGCGGATGAAAACAACGTTGTCCTTGACGAGCTGTGAACGATTTTGCAGAAAAAATTCCGGAAAGGCGATGACCTCGCAAGTCCCCTCGAGGTCCTCGAGCGTGACGAAAGCCATGCGCTCGCCCCTCTTCGTGCTGATTTCCTTGATCTGCGCAATGATCCCGCCGATTGTCACTTCCTGCTGGTCTCTGGACTCCGCGGCCAATTTTTTCGTCGTGATCGTGGCGTACGTCTCCAGCATCCGCGTGTAACGCGCCATGGGATGCGAGCTGACATAAAATCCCAAGACGGCTTTTTCGTAAGCTAAACGCTGATGCTCCGGCCACTCTTCCATGTCCGGAACGTCGCCGGCCCCGGTGGCCGGGTCTTCGACATGATCGAAAGCCCCGAAAAACGACATTTGACCCTTTTCCCGGTCGCGCTGGACTTCAGAGCCCATGGATAACGCACGCTCCATCATTCCCATCAGTTGGGCGCGCTTGAACCCAAATTCGTCCAGTGCGCCCGCGCGCGTCAGGCTCTCGAGTACTTTCCGGTTAATGGTCCTGAGATCGACGCGCCTGCAAAAATCAAAGAATGACTTAAACGGACCGGTTTTGTCCCGGATTTCCACCACGGATTCAATCGCGGCGCTCCCTACATTCTTGATGGCGCTTAGTCCGAAACGAATGACGTTTCCCTGGCACGCAAACCGTGCATAGCTTTTGTTAATGCTCGGGGGCTCGAGCTCAATCCCCAGTTTTTTGGCCTCATCAATATAGACGACGATCTTGTCCGTGTTGTCCATTTCCGAGCTCAGCAGGGCTGTCATGAATTCGATCGGGTAATTGGCCTTGAGATAGGCGGTTTGATAGGAGATAAAAGCGTAGGCTGTGCTGTGCGCCTTGTTGAACCCATATCCGGAAAAATATTCGATCAGTCCCCAAATCTTCTCGGCCGTACGCTCATTTACGTTGTTCTTCCGAGCGCCCGCGATAAAGTTCGCTTTCTCGCGTTCCATGACTTCGGGAATCTTTTTGCCAATGGCCTTGCGCAGATTATCCGCCTGGGCCATCGTAAAGCCGGCCAAACGGTTCACAATACTCATCACCTGCTCCTGATAAAGAATGACGCCGTATGTTTCCTTTAAAACAGATTCCACGAGCGGATGGTCATATCGAATAAGCGATGGATTATACATCCGGCGGATAAAGTCATCGACCATACCGCTTCCGAGGGGGCCGGGCCGGTAGAGCGCCAGAATTGCGACGATGTGATCGAACCGATCCGGCTTCATCTTCCGCAAAATGTCGCGCATACCCGAACTTTCGAGCTGGAATACGCCGGTGGTGCGGCCGCCGGCAAGAAGCTCAAATGTCTTCACATCATTAAAAGGAATTCTGCGAATGTCAACTTTCTCCTGTTTTCCTTTCGCAATCAAACAACAGGCCTCCTGAATAACCGTAAGGTTCCGGAGCCCGAGCAAATCCATCTTGAGAAGTCCGATCTTCTCAAGAGCTGTCATGGAATACTGCGTGCTGTACTGGTTGTCGGCCTTAAAAATCGGGCAATTCTCATAGAGCGGTCCGTCGGAAATCACAACCCCCGCCGCGTGCGTCGACGCGTGGCGGCAAAGCCCTTCAAGCGACTGCGCGCCTTCAATTAAATCCTTGATCCGCGGGTCGGCGGTCATAGCATCCTTCAGTCTCGGTTCTGCCTGGAGGGCCTTGCGGATAGTCATGTCGAGATCCGGAGGAATCAGTTTGGCAATGCGATCCACCTCGCCGTACGAAAATCCCATTACTCTTCCGAGGTCCCGGATAGCCGCCCGCGCCGCCATGGTTCCAAACGTGATGATCTGCGCCACACTGCCCCGTCCGTACTTTTCTTCCACGTACTTGATGACTTCATCGCGGCGTTCATAGCAGAAATCAATATCGATGTCCGGCATGGTAACGCGGTCAGGATTTAGAAAGCGCTCGAATATAAGACCGTGTTTGATCGGATCCACGTCCGTAATATCCAGCGAATAAGCCACGAGGCTTCCCGCCGCGGATCCGCGCCCGGGCCCAACCGGAATGTTGTTCTGGCGCGCAAAGTGAATCAAGTCCCACACGATCAGGAAATAACTGACATAGCCCATCTTTTCGATGATTCCGAGCTCGTATTCAAGCCGGTCTTGATACTCCCCGGAAATCTGCCCGTCCAGCTTGCGTTCAAGACCATCCCGGCAAAGTTTTCGTAAATACGGCTCGTTTCCCTTTTCGTTCTGGGGAATTTTGTAACCGGGAAGATGGAGCTTGCCGAACTCAAGCTCCAGGTTGCAGCGGTCGGCAATGTCGACCGTATGCTTCAGCGAATCGGGAAAATCATTTTCAAAGCATGCCCGCATTTCATCGTAAGATCTCAAATAAAACTGATCGGTATCGAATTTGAACCGGTTGGGATCGTCCAGCGTTGTCCCCGTGCCAATGCAAAGAAGCGCCGCGTGCGCACCCGCGCCTTTCCGGTCGAGATAATGGCAATCGTTCGTGCACACGACACGAACCCCGGCACGCTTGCTCAATTCTCTGTATACTTGCCTGATTGTGGCTTCGTCATCCAGACCGTGGTTGTGCACCTCAAGGTAATAATTCTCCTCGCCGAAAATATCCTGATACTCCCGGATCGTCTCAAGCGCCTTTTCCCGCTGGCCTCCGATCACTTGCCGGGCCAGTTCGCTCGCAAGGCACCCGCTCAGGCAAATCAACCCCTCGTGATGCTCCCGAAGAATTTCTTTGTCCATGCGCGGCTTGTAATAAAAGCCTTCCGTATAGGCAAGGCTCGAAAGCTTCATAAGATTTTTGTATCCCTGTTCATTTCTCACTAGTAGCGACAAGTGATACGTATGTTCCTGATGACCGGGCGCTGCCTTTTCAAAACGGGAGCCGCTGGCAACATAAGCTTCAATACCCACAATGGGTTTGATTCCTTTGTCCATGCATTCTTCGTAAAATTCGATCGCGCCGAACATATTGCCGTGATCGGTAATGGCCATGGCGGGAAACTTGAGCTCCACGGCGCGCTTCACAAAGTCGGGGATCGGGATCGCCCCGTCCAGAAGGCTGTAGTGCGTATGATTATGCAGATGTACAAAAGGAACGTGACTCATGCGAATGGCTAAATTTCCTTATCGCAAGTTTCTCAATTTGAAAAAGACAGCGCGCGTCTTCTTAGAATAACACCGCCACGAAAATTCATTCATCTGAAGCAGCCATTCAAGTTTTTTCTTGGGCGGTATACGCATATGTCTGTGTAGACGTTCTTCTTCTGTTTCCCAATCAAACTTATTTTTCATTCTTCAGCTCTTTCATCTTCTTAAGCATAGCGATGTCGGATCGATCCATATCTCTCCCTGTATTTTCTTTCATTTGGATAAGATGATCGACTGAAATTAAGGGAAGCAATAGATTGCCTAATTCAATGTACTTAGCTTTTTGCTTAGCTTCTTCGTAGCTGACAGGCGAATCAATAATAATATCAACTTCCTTCCATTCTTTATCAAGAAAAAAGTTAAAGGCTTTCATATGTTTGTTTTCAATCCAGTCTTTTCTTGTTTTCGCATCAGCAATGCCCATAGGATCAACCGGCTGTCTTACACGATAACCATGTTTTTTCAATATCGAAACGATTTTGTGCAGATTTTTATCACTCATCTTCACAAGTATATCTAAATCCGATGTATTCCTAACGAGGCCGTGAAGATTCACTGCAATGCCACCCACAAGCATATATTTAACTTTCTCCTTTTGAAAATCCCTAAAAATTTCTTCGTATATGATCATCGGGTAGCTATTCCCACTCGATCGTTGCGGGCGGTTTGGAGCTGATATCGTAACAGACGCGGTTGATGCCGCGAATTTCGTTGATGATTCTGTTTGAGATGCGAGCCAGCACGTCTTCCGGAAGCCGGGCCCAATCGGCCGTCATGCCGTCCGTGGAATTTACCGCGCGAATCGCGGCGACATTATCGTAAGTACGCTCATCGCCCTGCACGCCGACACTCTTAATAGGAAGCAGAACCGCGAAGCTTTGCCAGAGCTTATTATAAAGCTTCGCCTTCTTGATTTCATCGATGACAATCCAGTCCGCTTCACGCAGAAGATCGCAGCGCTCTTTTGTAACCGCGCCGAGAATCCTCACCGCAAGCCCCGGACCCGGAAAAGGCTGGCGGTTGACCATTTCCTCCGGCATGCCCAGCTCGCGGCCGACTTTCCTCACTTCATCTTTAAATGACATTCGAAGCGGCTCGATCAGCGTCATCCGCATACGTTTCGGAAGCCCGCCCACATTGTGGTGGCTTTTAATGGTTGCTGTCGGCCCGCCGTGAACCGGCACCGATTCGATCACATCGGGATAAAGCGTGCCCTGGCCCAGAAATTTAACCTTACCCAGTTTATGTGCTTCCCGTTCAAAAACGTCAATGAATGTTCTCCCGATGATCTTCCGTTTTTGTTCCGGACTGGCCACGCCTTTGAGGCCGTCCAGAAAATCTTTCTCAGCCCGTACTACGCGTAATTTCATCTTAAAATGACGACGAAAGACCCGTTCGACGCGCTCGGCCTCATTTTTGCGAAGAAGCCCGTTATCGATAAAAATACACGTGAGCCGGCCGCCGATAGCCCGATGAAGCAGACAAGCCGTCACGGATGAATCCACGCCGCCGGAAAGCCCAAGCACCACGCGTTCCCGGCCGACTTGCCTGCGAATATTTTCCACCGCCTGCTGAATGAAAGAACGCGGCGTCCAATTCCCTTTAAGACCGCAGATACCGCGGACGAAATTCCGGATAATCACATGACCGAGCGGTGTATGAACAACCTCCGCATGAAATTGGATACCGTAAATCCTCTTCTCCCTGTCTGCAAGCGACGCAATGGGAGAATTCCCCGTATGAGCCAGCTTCACAAATCCTTTGGGAAGCTCCGAAACATGATCGCCGTGCGACATCCAACAGTTTATTTTCTTAGGCAAACTTTTAAATAAATCACCCCTATCGTCGATGGACAACACGGCGGGCCCGTATTCGCGTTTTTCGGTTTTTAAAACCTTCCCGCCTTCGCTCAGATGGCCGATCAGCTGCATTCCGTAACAAATCCCGAGAACGGGAATATCCAATTCAAAAAGACCGGGAGAAACAAGAGGCGCCCCCTTAGCGTAAACGTTGGAAGGACCTCCGGACAAAATAATGCCGGCTGGCTTCATCGACTTTATTTCCTTAAGGGAAATGCGGTAGGGGTGAATAACGGAAAAAACATTTTGTTCACGGACGCGGCGGGCAATCAGCTGAGTATATTGGGAGCCAAAATCAAGAATCAGAATAGGATGTTGACTATGCGACATTGGAAATTGTTTGCAGAATATGTCACCCCCGCGAAAGCGGGGGTCTGTCAAAATTAATTCGACTGGATTCCCGCTTGCGCGGGAATGACGACACTTAAGATTTATTGCGCTAGGTTCTCTTCGCCATGCCGATATTTTGCGCCGCCTGGAAAACTTTCCCTTCCGTCCGGATGGCCGGCGCAATAATAATCTCGGTCTGCTGCAGCTCGCGAATATTGCGCGCGCCGACGTTACCCATACAGGTCTGGAGCGCGCCGACAAGATTCTGTGTTCCGTCATCCAACTGGGCCGGCCCGAAGAGAATTTGCTTAAGCGTCCCGGTGGTGCCGACGTGAATTCTCGTACCGCGCGGAAGATTGGGGTGAGGCGTCGCCATACCCCAGTGATAACCGCGGCCGGGCGCTTCTTTGGCGCGCGCAAAGGCCGAGCCAATCATGACGGCATCCGCACCGCAGGCAAAGGCTTTGCAAATCTCGCCGCCCGTCGTCATGCCACCATCGGTAATAATGGGAATGTACTTCCCGGTCTTTTTGTAATAATCGTCCCGGGCAGCCGCGCTGTCTACCGTAGCCGTTACCTGCGGAACGCCGATGCCCAGCACACCACGTGAAGTACAAGCCGAGCCGGGACCGATTCCTATTAAAAGCCCGGCGATGCCGGTTTCCATTAATTCCATAGCAACGCGGTATGTAACGGAATTCCCCACAATAATGGGCATTCTTGAGCGTTTGGTCAGTTTCTTAAAATCAACTACTTTATATGCAGTCGAAATGTGGCGGACCGTCGTCACGGTTGATTGAACGACAAAGATATCGCAGCCGGCTTCCTCGCAAATCTTGGAGAGCCGCTCGGCCTTCTGAGGAATGGAGCTGACCACCGCAATACCGCCCTTCTTTTTAACGTACTCAACGCACTTGGAGACAAGCTTTTCTTTAATGGGCACGGTGTACATTTCCTGTACAAGCCGGGTTGCCTCCTGCGGCGTAGCGCGCGCGATTTTATCGAGAATACCGGAAGGGTTTTTGTAGCGGGTGTAGATACCCTCTAGATTGAGAACGGCAAGTCCGCCTAATTTGGAAAACGCGACGGCAAACTCCGGATCGACGACACCATCCATGGCCGACGCGATGATGGGAACCTTGACCCCGGTCTTGCCGAGCGAAAAGGAAATGTCCACTTCTTCGGGATTGATGGTGATTTCACCGGGCACAAGGGCGATTTCGTCGAAACCATAACAGCGCCGGGCTTTTCTGCCGCGGCCGACAAACAAACCGCCCATAGGAAGGAACCTTATCTAAATTGAAGGGTAACAAAGGTTAACATTAAATCATAAAGCCTGAAAAATAGGCGCTTATGCTACTGAAAAGCCCCCCTCATGTCAACGAAAAATCTGAGATTCGAAGCTTATTAAATCCCATTCGAAAATAAGTTCGCGCGCGAGAGGATTTTTGGGAAAATTTTCCGGGAGAAGCGAATGGGTTGCGCGGAAAAACCTGACCTTGCGAGCCGAAGCAAGTGAAGGTATGTTGGCCCGCCAAACTTCCCACAATGCTTTTAGACGGCTGTTTCTCTGCTCGATGTCTTTCATGCCCAAAAGATAGAGGTGCATCAGTCTTAGGCGTGTAAAGTAAATTCGCTCTTTCAATTGAAAATCTTCATAGGAAATAAGTTGCCCGTCTGCATCGAAAGCGTCTATTTCAATCACCTCACGCGTTTTTTCAAGAGATTGATCGAATGTCGGATAAACGGCAAACGGCCAGGAATGAATCTTAAGGACACCAAATAGAGCTGCTGATACCAACAGAAAAACGCCCATGCCCATCAGGCGGCGGACACCGGGATCGCTTGCTGTTTGGGCGGTATCATTTGATGTGCTGGATCCCCGCATTCGCGGGGATGAGTGAGTCGCAAAATACCGCGACCCCTCATTTACATCACAGGATCGCGTATCGGCTACATGCCTATAGAATTGATCTCCAATTGCCGGAACCGGCCATACATAAAGAAATGGCAGAATCGGCCAGAGCAAAGGAATCCGCTTCGAGAGAGCGCGGTAAGCATCAAATCCGCGCCGGGATTTCTCACCGACAACAGCATGAATATCCCGCGCAAGCGCCGTTCGATCCATGCCGCCAAGACCTCGCGCTCTGAGAGCATCTTCATTAAATAGATCTATGTAGTCCACCCTGCCGAATAAATCAAATGTCCGAACGGCCGCAACCGTACGCTTGCAGAGCCGGCACTGGCCGTCATAGATGAGATACATCACGCGAGGCACGAATATTCGGCCGAGAAATCGAAAAATGGCGTTCCAATCAAGAAAGGTCAGATAGAAAACAAGCAAATACCAGAAGCTGATTCGAATAAAAAAATAAGTCAGCAAATGAAAGGCGATGCCGCCCAAAAACGCCAGAGGCCTGAGCCTCGGGGAAATCGCCAGAAAAATGAAAGAGAGTTCAAAAAAAACCGTCGCCAGCGCCGACCCTTTGTATAAAAGCGGATATTGATCAATCCTGAATGCGGGCATCCAGCCTTCCCAATCGAGCCATTTCGCATAAATTTGCAATTTCAAATTCTCGCTTAAAAACCAGTCAAATCCCTGCGTCCAGATTTTCCAAAAACCCGGGAAGAAGTAAACAACACCCATAAGCAGCCACGCCAAGCGGATGGGCAATGCGTACGCACGGCACGGCTTTCCCGGTTGAGGAATGCCGCGGTCGGAACGCTTGAAAGATTTAAATATGGCGTCGATCGAAAGAAAATCCCCCGCCCGGCTCGGCACCAAGAGCGCAGAAAACCAAAGCACGTGATGATAGTGGCTTACTTTTCCGAAACATTCCGGAATGAACAGCACATAAAGTCCCAGAGCGGTTGCCATAAATGCCGAGAAACGGGTAAAAAGGCCCAGGACTGCGGTTACACAAAATAAGAGAAACAAGCGGTTGGCCCCATATACCGTTCCGGTAGTAAAGGGGATATACGGAGCGATGCTTTTAAAACCCGCCGGGAATAATCGAAAATTCGCCGGAAACGCCGCAAACCACTCCACATGATAAAAAAAGGAAAGGCCGATGAGACTTGTAAACACAGCGATACGAAACATGGCAAGATTGAGTGGATGTGTTTCTTCGCTGAGAAATTGGCGGAGCGCGGATAAAAGCATCCGGCGATAACTAAAAAGCACAGCCGACAAGATAAAGAGGGCTAGAATTCTATAAAAAAGAAAATCTGCGTATTGAAAATACCGCCCGACGCCGTGCTCGGCTCTGCCTTCGAAAACTCCAGATCCGCTACCGTATAAATAAATTACCACTGCATGCCCAAACAGGCCGTAAACGATAAGAGCAATCACTGCGATCGCAAATGAAATTGCGAGTATAAGAAATTCGTTTGTACTCGTTCCCTGCATATGGAATTTCATAATATGCTCCACCGGCCAGAAAATTGCGAATTATTTTAACTCATTTTCGACACTTTGGCTTTTTGAATTTTTCTTAGGATTTCTCTCGATCCCTTATCCCACAAGGGATTGCCGCGATTTTCCAGAATAAAATTCTCTTCTCCGGTTAAGCCATTTTTCCTTCCGAGACGATCATTGCCACATGGAGATCGTTTCAAGCAGGGTGCGAAACCTGGGGCTATTCACCCTCTTAAAACCCATTTTGGACAGGCTTCAGATTGCCGAAACCATGGATCGCTACCTTCCCATGAGAAGCCGCTGGGATTTGGGCGTCTCTCACGGCCAAGTCCTGGAAATG